>JASFHU010000526.1:0-4198 GCA_050123055.1 Anaerolineae bacterium | reverse complement strand
AAAGTTGGGCCACTTGTCGTGGATGACCCGCCAACTGAACCCGGCCTGGAAAATCGCCCTGGTGAGTTCCTCGAAATAGCCGTTATCATCCTCTGGCTTCTTTCGAGGGGGTATTTCGAAAGGCATACTGAACCTCCTCCCTCTTTCGCGCTACCGCAAGTATATCACAACTCTTGCCCAGCCTCAAAAGATCGTTTGACAGACACTTGCTCTTGTGATAGGATACCTGCCTGTAAACTTGCGTCCATGGACGTACGCGGGAGCCCACCAGAAGCTGCATGTGTGGCTCCCGCATTGCGTTGTTTTTGCAAAGAAGGAGGAGAAATTGGTCACAAAGCAGCAGATCATCGAACGCGTGGCTGACGACGCAATCGAGTTCATCAGCCTGCAATTCACCGACATTCTGGGTGTCGTCAAGAGCGTCACCATTCCCGTCACAGAGCTAGAGATCGTGCTGGAGGGTGGACAGTGGTTCGACGGCTCGTCGGTCCTGGGTTTTGCCCGCATCGCCGAGAGCGACATGTACCTGGTGCCCGATCTGGAGACCTATGCCATCATTCCCTGGAATCGGGGTGGCAGCCCAACCGCCCGCTTGATCTGCGATGTCTATACCCCGACAGGGGAACCTTTCCCGGGAGATCCGCGCTACGTCCTCAAGCGAGCATTGGCCAGGGCAGAGGCGATGGGCTACGTCTACAACACAGGCCCCGAGCCCGAGTTCTTTTTGTTCAAGTCGGATGGCGATGGGCGTGCCGTTCCCAAGCCCCATGACCAGGGTGGGTATTTCGACCTTTCTACCGACCGGGGCCTGGCGGTGAGGAACCAGATGTCCAAAGCCCTCGCTGCCTTTGGCATCCAGGTCGAGGCCAGCCATCACGAGGTAGCCAGTGGCCAGCACGAGATCGATTTCCGCTACACCGATGCCCTGCGTGCCGCCGACAACGTAGTCACCTTCAAGGTCACCCTCAAAGAGGTGGCCCGGCAGCATAACCTTCACGCTACCTTTCTCCCCAAGCCCATCGCCGGCATCAATGGGTCGGGGATGCACGTCCACCAGAGCCTGGTCCGCTCCGATACCGGCTTGAATGCCTTTGCAGACGCTGCAGGGCATCGTGGCCTCTCGATGGAGGCCCAGTACTTTGTCGCCGGCCAACTGGCCCATGCCCGGGGCATGTCTGCCGTCCTGGCTCCCCTGGTAAACTCCTACAAGCGACTGGTCCCCGGTTACGAGGCGCCGGTCTATATAAGTTGGGGCCAGATCAATCGCTCTGCCCTGATCCGTGTGCCTCAGGTGCAACCCGACCGGCCCGAATCCACCCGCCTGGAGATTCGCTGCCCGGATCCCAGTTGTAATCCCTACCTGGCCTTTGCCGTCATGCTCCGTGCCGGCCTCGAGGGCATCGCTCAGAAGCTGGAGCCGCCGTCCATCTCCAACGAGGATCTATACCACCTGGACGATTGGGACCGTGAGGTGCGTGGCCTGGACACGTTGCCCGGCTCGCTGGGCGAAGCCCTGACCGAGCTCAAGCGCGACGACCTGATGCGGGAGACGCTGGGCGACCACATTTTGGACCGCTTTGTCGAGGCCAAATCGATCGAGTGGCAAGAGTACTCGACCCACGTGAGTGGCTGGGAGCTGTCGCGCTATCTGCCCATCTACTGAGCCAGACCGGAGCCTTGAGGCCCGGGCAGGGCCGAAGTCCAATCCGGCCCTGTTCTTTTTCGGCCTCATGCGGTATAATTGGGTCAGATGGAATCGTTGCTGACCTATGTAGAACTTGGACGGGTGGATGCATGGACCGGGACCAGTGGACTGATCTCCCACTCTTCCCACTGAATACAGTACTCTTCCCAGGCATGGTGCTGCCTTTGCACATCTTTGAGGAGCGCTACAAGCTGATGATCAACCATTGCCTGGAGGAAGAGCGTCCCTTTGGCGTGCTGCTCATACGCGAGGGCCAAGAGGTGGGCGAGCCTTCCGTGCCCTATAGAGTCGGCACCACGGCGCTCATCGCCGGCCTGGAGCGTCTTGACGCCGGAAAGATGAACCTGGTCACCATTGGCAATGAGAGGTTTCGCCTGCGCGATCTGCGCCACGACCGTCCCTTCCTGGTGGGCGATGCCGAGCCCTGGCCCTTGGCTGGTGCCAACAGCGAACAGGCTTTGGACCAGGTGGGGCCGATACGCGCCCTCTTCCGCCAGTACCTCAGTATGCTGGCCCAGGCCGAGGGACACAAGATGGAGATCGAAGAGGTGCCGACCGACCCGCGAACACTGGCTCTTTTGGTCGCCATCACCCTGCAATTACCAATGCATCAGAAGCAGCGTCTCCTGGCACAGCCTACCATACCCCAGATACTACTCTGGGAGCGGGCCATCATGCGCCGCGAGCAGTTGCTGCTGGACCACATTATCAAGACCCAGTCTAGCCAATGGGAGGGAGGCTACAGCGGCTACCTGGCCAAGAATTAGTGGGTTGGCAGAAGAAACTATGGGCAAATTACCGGACAGAGCCAGGTGCGGACGGGATCGTTAGCCGTCCGCCCGGAATATCCAGGTGGAGCGATTGAAAGAGCAGTATCTGACCGAGGCGCTACCAGGCATCGGCGGCAAAATCAAGCAGCGGGTTGAAGATTTTCGGGTCGAGGAATTGCCCTTATACTCACCCAGCGGCGAGGGGCAACACACCTTCTTTGAGATCCGCAAGGAGGGTATCTCTACCTTCCACGCAGTGCGGACCATTGCCCGTGCGTTGGGCGTGCCACCGAAGCGCATCAGCTACGCCGGCCTCAAAGATGCCCAGGCCATCACCTGCCAGGTGCTTTCGGTGGAGGGTGTCCCTCCCGATGCGGTCACCGCCCTCGATCTGTCCCGCATCCGAGTGATGTGGGCCGAGCGCCATCGCACCCGGCTCAAGATCGGACATCTGCGCGGCAATCGTTTCGCCATTCGTATTAGAGGGGTCGACGAGTCTGCTCTTGCCCCATGCCGGGCCATTTTGGACGTCCTCGACCGCCGCGGTGTCCCCAATCGCTTCGGCACACAGCGTTTCGGCCAGAGGGGCAATTCTGCCCACCTGGGCCGTTCCGTGGTCAAAAAAGATGCTCGGGGATTCATCAACAACTTTCTTGGCAGCTCCCATCCCAGCGAGACCGAGAGGGTACAGTCTGCCAGGACCAGATTTGATGCCGGCGACTGGCAGGAGGCCCTCAACCTCTTTCCAGGCAGCATGGCTGATGAACGGCGGGCGTTGCAGACCCTGGCGCGCACCCGAGGCGACTACCAGCGAGCCTATGCAAGCGTGCCCAAACGACTCAAGATGTTTCTTCTCTCGGCTTACCAGTCGGCATTGTTCAACCGGGTCCTTGAAGCCCGCTTGCAGACGCTGGACCGCGTCTTCTATGGCGATCTCGCGGTCAAGCATCCGGGGCGCTCCGTCTTTCGCGTAGAGGATGAGGTGGTGGAGCAGCCCCGGGCGGCCAGATTCGAGATTAGTCCCACGGGTCCCATCTTTGGCTTCAAGATGATGCAGGCGTTGGGACAACAGGAAGCCCTGGAGGCGGAGGTTCTGGCCGGCGAGGATCTGGTCCTGGAGGACTTTCGTGTCGGTGACGGCATCAAGGCTCGAGGAGAACGCCGGTCCCTGCGATTTCGGGTGCACGATCCAGCGTTGTGGTACGATGACGGCATCATGCTTCGCTTCTGGTTGCCGAGGGGGTGTTACGCCACCACTGTCCTGGCCGAGATCACAAAGTCACCCGCAGGTCACGTCTAGCCCCTCCCGACAGTCTGAGTTACCTAGCTTCTTTGGCCTTCTCCTGACCGCAGCTCCCGGTAGCTCCTACCCTATACGTTTGTACAGGAAAAAGACTGGACGAACGTACAGGGAAAAACTGTACGAATGGCTGATGCACACAGCCTGAATGTATGGTAGAATAATTTTAGATGTAAGATGGCTTACAAAATCTTAACGCGGTTTTAATAGTCTGACAAGCGTTCCTTACAGGCCTCTAACAGAGGTCGGGTATAATAGAGATGCTCCACTTTAGGAGCCGTGACTTGACGCAGGGGAGGAGGAGGAAAGGTGAAATGGTGAGCATGCTCAGCCAAGAGGACTGGGGCGTGAGACGGGAACTAGCCCAGTTGCAGCAGGATTTGGACACCATGACTCGGCGGGTTCGCCGTCCGGTTTCCCGTC
>JASFHU010000525.1:0-4198 GCA_050123055.1 Anaerolineae bacterium | reverse complement strand
CGGGAACTCTTGATTGTGCAAAAGAGGTAGCGGCGCGAGATGAGAGGAGTACGAAATGGACGTTGAATCGCTGTTCAGTCCCCACGTCGAGGGGTTGGAGGCCTACATCCCACCCGACTGGGATGCCCTGGCCGCCCGGGCCGACATGGCCCCAGACCAACTGCTCCGGCTGGACGCCAACGAGAACCCGTACGGCCCTTCGCCGCGGGTGGCCGAAGCTCTGGCCCAATACGAGGGCTACGAGTTCTATACCGACTACCGGAGGCTGGCAGAAAGGATCGCCAGCTATGCCGGTGTGGCTCTGGAGAACGTGGTCCTGGGCAACGGCGGCGACGAGATCATCGATCTGGCCGTGCGCCTGTTCGTAGCACCGGGGGAGGCCGCCATCGTCTGCCCGCCGGCCTTTGAAATGTACACCGTCAGCACCGAAGCTCATCACGGTCGCATCCTGCGCGTCCCGCGGAAGGATGATTTTTCGCTGGACGTGAAGGGGATCGAGGAGATCGTAGGGCGCGCTGCGCCGGAGACCAGTCCAAAGCTGCTCTTTGTCACGTCGCCCGACAACCCGGATGGGGGCACGATCCCGTTGGAGACGATACGCCGGCTGCTACGGCTGCCGCTGGCCGTGGTGGTCGACGAGGCATATATCGAGTTTGGTGGGGAAAGTATGGTGCCGCTGCTGGCGGACCACGGCAACCTGGTGGTGTTGCGCACCTTTAGCAAGTGGGCTGGCATGGCCGGACTGCGGCTGGGATATGCCGTGGCATCCCCGCTGGTGACGGCGGCGATGGATCGGCTGCGGCCGCCCTACAACGTCAGTGCCGCGGCGGTGGTGGCGGCGCTGGCTACCTTTGAGGACATGGGCTGGGTGCAGGCGACCATCGACCGCATCCTGGCCGAGCGGGAGCGGCTCTCGGCTGCGCTGGCGGCTCTGCCGGGCGTGCAGCCCCTACCCAGCGAGGCCAACTTTTGCTTTTGCTGGCTGGAAGGGCGATCGGGGCGCGATCTGGCCGGGGCTCTGGCCGATCGGGGCATCCTGATCCGCAGCTTTTCCGATCCAAGGCTGGCCAAGGCGGTGCGTATCACGGTGGGCCGCCCCGAACAGAACGATGCCCTCATCGCCGCCCTGCAGGAGATCTTTGGCCTCGAGGTCACCAGCCCGGCGCCCCAGGGTGCTCCAGCGCCGGAGCCCCGCTCCCGGCCGCGCCAGGCCAGCATCCAGCGCCGGACGGGCGAGACCTGCGTGGAGGTCGATCTGGCCCTCGACGGGACAGGCCGCTACCAGGTGGACACCGGCCTGGGTTTCCTGGACCATATGCTGGCCCAGATCGCAGCCCACGGGCTGTTCGATCTTAAGGTGAGGGCAGAGGGCGACCTGGAGATCGACGAACATCACACCGTCGAGGACGTGGCCATCGTACTGGGGCAGGCGCTGGACGCGGCGCTCGACGACAGGCAAGGGCTGGTGCGCATGGGACAGGCCTACGCGCCGCTGGACGAGGCGCTGGCCCAGGTGGTGGTCGACCTGAGCGGTCGGCCCTACGCCATGATCGATGTCGAGTTTTCCACCCCGGCCCTCGGGACCGTTGGCAGCGACCTGATTATCCATTTTCTGGAGACGCTGGCCTTCCAGGCCCGCATGAGCCTGCACGCCCGGGTGCTCTACGGGCGCAACGACCACCACAAAGCTGAGGCGTTGTTCAAAGCGCTGGGCCGGGCGTTGGACGCCGCCACGCGGCAGGATCCGCGCCGCACGAGCGTTCCGTCTACGAAGGGAGTGCTGTGACATGCGCGCCATCATAAGCGTATCGGACAAGACGGGCCTCGAAGGGCTGGGCCGGGGCCTGGCCGCCCTGGGGGTTGAGATCTATTCCACCGGAGGCACCAAGCGGGCGCTGGCAACTGCGGGTGTGCCGGTACGGGCGGTGAGCGATCTGACCGATTTTCCCGAGATCCTGGCTGGCAGAGTCAAGACGCTGCACCCTGCGGTCCATGGCGGCATCCTGGCCCGGCGCAACGTGCCTGACGACCTGGTGGAGCTGGACGAACACGGCCTGAGGCCCATCGACCTGGTGGCCGTCAACCTCTACCCCTTTGAGCGGACGGTGGCCCAAGCAGACACAACCATGGTCGCTGCACTGGAGCAGATCGACATCGGTGGGCCGACGCTGTTGCGGGCCGCGGGCAAGAATTACCCGGCGGTGGTGCCGCTATGCGATCCGGCCGACTATGGAGAGGTGCTGGAGGCGCTGGGGCAGCCAGCCGGGCTGGACGAGGCGGCCCGGCGGCGGCTGGCGGCCAAGGCCTTCCGCCACGTGGCCGTTTATGATGCCCTCATTGCCGCCTACCTGGGCGGAGGGGACGAGGCTTGGCCGGACGAGCTGCCGCTGGGGCTGCGCAAAGTGGAGGTACTGCGTTACGGGGAAAACCCTCGGCAACGGGCCGCCCTGTACGCCGCAGTGCAACCCCAGGGTGCACCCGGCGGTCTGCTGGGGGCGAGACAATTGCAGGGCAAGGCGCTGTCGTACACCAACGTCCTGGACGCAGACGCGGCTTGGGCCGCCGCTAGCGATTTTGAGCCGCTAACAATCGCCATCATCAAGCACACCAACCCCTGCGGCCTGGCCCAGGGGGACGATCCGCTGGCTGTGTATGAACTGGCGCTGACCGGCGACCCAATCGCGGCCTTTGGCGGCATCGTGGCGGCGAACGCACCGCTGGATGGCCCCTTGGCGGAGCGCCTGGTGGAGCGCTTTTACGAGATCGTGCTGGCTCCGGCGTTTAGCGACGATGCGCTGGAGGCTCTGTCATCCCGGCCGAACCTGCGAGTGTTGGCCATGCCCGCCGGCAGGCCTGAGGCACCCTGGTCGTGGCGCAGCGTGAGCGGGGGCATGCTGGTGCAGGAAGCCGACCAGGTGGACAAGGGAGAGGTGCAGCAGGGGCGCGTGGTCACCCGCCGGGCGCCCACCGCCAAGGAGTGGGCGGCGCTCAGCTTTGCCTGGCGCGCCGCACGCCACGTCAAGTCGAATGCCATCGTTCTGGCCCAGGGACTGTCCGGCGGGCTGGCGTTGGTGGGCATGGGTGCGGGGCAGCCGTCTCGGGTGGCAGCGGTGAAGATTGCCCTCGAGCGCGCTGGCGCGCGCGCCAAGGGGTCCGTTCTGGCCTCGGACGCCTTTTTTCCCAAGGCCGACGGCGTGGAGGTTGCCGTCGAGGCGGGCGTGCGGGCCATCGTCCAGCCCGGCGGCTCGCGGGGTGACGGGGAGACTATCGCCGCCGCCGATGCCGCGGGCGTAGCCATGGTGTTCACCGGGACGCGACACTTTTCGCACTGATAGAGGGGGGAATCATGATCGCAATTGTGGATTATGGCGTCGGGAATCTGAGGAGCGTGCAGAAAGCGCTGGAACGGGTGGGCGCGACGGCGATAGTTACCTCAGATCCGGCGGTGCTGGATGGGGCCCAGGGGGTCGTGCTGCCCGGTGTGGGCGCTTTTGGCGACGGAATGGCACAATTGCAGGCCCGGCACCTGGTCGGGCCGGTGTTGCACCAGGTGGAAAGGGGCAAACCACTGCTGGGTATCTGCCTGGGGATGCAACTACTGTTCGAGGAGAGCGAGGAGATGGGCACCCACCAGGGGCTGGGCCTGTTGCCGGGCCGCGTAGTGCGCTTTCCGGAAGGCGAGCTCAAGGTACCGCACATCGGCTGGAATCAATTGCAGATGGTGGGCGGAGGAGCCGAGATGGCGCTGCTGGCAGGCATCGCCGGCGGATCGCACGCCTACTTTGTGCACTCTTTTTACGGCGTCCCAGAAGAGCCGGGCGACACGCTGGCAACGACGGACTATGGGCTGCCCTTTGCGGCGGTGGTAGGTCGGGGCCGGATCTTTGGCGCGCAGTTTCACCCGGAAAAGAGCCAGGATGTGGGGCTGCGTTTGCTCAAGAACTATGCCGGCTTGGTGAGCGCGTCGGCAGATGGGTAGCTGCCGGCGTTGGCGACTTGGGCTCGGGCTCGGTCAGAGACCTCGCCCAACAGGATGGGTCCGACGGGCTTGGCCTCGGTCAGAGACCTCGCCCAACAGGATGGGTCCGGCGGGCTCGGGCTCGGTCCGAGACCTCGCCCAACAGGATGGGTCCGGCGGGCTCAGGCTCGGTCAGAGACCTCGCCCAACAGGATGGGTCCGACGGGCTCGGGCTCGGTC
>JASFHU010000524.1:0-4198 GCA_050123055.1 Anaerolineae bacterium | reverse complement strand
GGCGAGCCGGAGGTGGCCGCCGATGGGACGGCCCAGGCCGGGCCGGGCGAGTTGGTCTTTGTCATCGCCAGCCGCGAGGCGGCACTGGTCCTGCCGGAGTGGTTTGTGCCGGTGGACCTGGCCATCAGCGGCATTGTGGACGAGGTGGATCTGGTCTGATGTACATCGGACGTGTGAGCGGCACCGTGGTGGCGACCATCAAGGACGAGCTCTTTGAGGGACACAAGCTGCTGCTGGTGGACAAGCTGAACCTGGCCGGGGAGCCAACGCCCAAGTATGACATCGCCGTGGACATGGTGCAGGCCGGCGTGGGAGACCTGGTATTGGTGCTGGACGAGGGGAACTCGGCGCGACAGATCCTGGACCGAGAGCCTATGGGTGCGATCCGGGCGGTGATCGTGGGCATCGTGGACGAAGTGACGGTGCCGGGCTCCAGGATCGAGGTCTAGAACCGAGTATGGCTTACGGCGAACTGGAGGCTGGCAAACGGCTCTCCGAGCACGAGATGCGGCAAGAGATGATCCGCGTCGGGCGGTTGATGTGGGAGCGGGGGTACGTGGCCGCCACCGACGGCAACCTGTCGGCCCGGTTGGGGGGCGACCGGCTGCTGGTGACGGCCAGCGGGCTGAGCAAGGGATTTCTCTCCAACGACGACCTGGTGGTCATCCGGTTGGACGGAGAGCCGGTGTCATCGTATCGGGGGCGGGGGTTGCGTGCCTCGTCCGAGATCTCGATGCACCTGGAGGTTTATCGCCAACGGTCCGACGTGAGCGCGGTGGTACACGCCCACCCGCCACTGGCCACAGCCTTTAGCATTGCCGGGGTGTCGCTTGCTCGCTGCGTGATCCCCGAGGTGATCGTCACCATGGGCGGCATTTTCACGGCCGAGTACGCCACGCCGGGCACGACCGAGGTTCCGGCCAGCATCCGCCAGGCAATCCGCGACTATGACGCCCTCATTATGGCCCATCACGGCAGCCTGACGGTGGGACGTACGCTGTGGGAGGCCTACATGCGCCTGGAAAAGGTGGAGCACACGGCCGAGATCACGCTGGCTGCGCAGCAATTGGGCCGGGTAAACACCCTTGCGCCCCGGGAGGTGGACAAGCTGTTGGAGAAGCGGCGCGAACTATTGCAGCGGGAAGGGCGCGATATCTGTGAAGGATGCACAGTTTGCGTGCTAGGGGATGAGTACTCACCGTTGGGCGGGGTGGCAGACGACATCGCATTGGTGCAGCAGATCACCCAGGGTGTGATGAGAAATCTTGAAGGAGAGACGACAAGACGATGAAGGGTTTGATACTGAGCGGCGGCAAGGGAACCCGCCTCTATCCGATCACCTATACCAGCGCCAAACAGTTGGTGCCGGTGGCCAACAAGCCGGTCCTGTACCGCGTGATCGAGGCCATCCACGACGCGGGCATCGACGACATCGGCATCGTGGTCGGCGACACGGCTAACGAGATCAAGGAGGCCGTGGGCACAGGCAGGCGTTGGGGCGTCAAGATCACCTACATCCAGCAGGATGCACCCCTTGGGCTGGCCCACGCGGTGAAGGTCAGCAAGGACTTTTTGGGCGATGAAAAGTTTGTCATGTTCCTGGGCGACAATGTGATCGAGGGCGGGATCTCGGGCCTGATCAGCGAATTTGAGGGCAGCGACTACAACTGCCAGATCGTGCTCACGCCGGTAGAACACCCATCCCGCTATGGGGTCGCCGAGCTGGATCCCGATACGCGCCGCATCATCCGGTTGGTGGAAAAGCCGCGCAACCCACCCAGCAACCTGATCCTGGTGGGCATCTATATGTTTGACGACACGGTCTGGGAGGCAGTCGATGCCATCAAGCCCTCGTGGCGCGGCGAGCTCGAGATCACCGACGCCATCCAGTACCTGGTGGACAAGGGGGGCAACGTTCACCCCTATATCCACCGTGGCTGGTGGATCGACACCGGCGAGCCGGGCGAGATGCTGGAGGCCAACGACCTGGTGCTGGACGAGATCGAACATTGCATCGAGGGGTACGTGGACCGTGATTCCCAGGTCAACGGCAAGGTGACCATCGAAAAGGGCGCCGAGATCATCAACAGTCGCGTCCGGGGACCGGCTATCATCGGCCAGGATACCCGTGTCGTAAACTCGTACGTGGGGCCCTTCACGTCTATCTACCACCACGTACTGATCGAAAACAGCGAGATCGAGCACAGCATCGTGCTGGAGCATAGCGAGATTATCGATATACCCTACCGCATCGAGGACAGCCTGATCGGGCGAGAGTCCAAGATCACCCGCTCGCCCATCAAGCCCAAGGCTCTGAAGATGACGCTGGGTGATCACAGCAACGTGGGGATTCTTTGACGTGTTGCGTGCTGCGTGCTGCGTATTGCGTGTTCCATCTGGCGGACAGGTCACGCAGCAGATCGTTCACACCGTGCGACATGCGCTGGATGACACGTATTGCATACTAGGAAAGGAGGTGAAGCGGTGGGCTCTGTGAAAAAGTGGCGCAAGAAGAAAGCGTCGAAGCACAAGCATCGCAAGATGCTCAAAAAGACACGCTGGCAGCGAAGAAAATAACCTCAGATAGGAAAGTGAATGAAAACCAGTCTTATCTACCCTGGCATTGCCGGGTATGGATTCAATAGCCTGGGCAAGGGTATGGAGGCGGGCTGGGTCAGCCACGGGTTGGCTCACCTGTCGAGCGCAGCCAAAGCTCGGGGCTTTGATATAGACCTGATCGACCTGCGGGCCCTTTCTGGCTGGGACGAGTTCCGCGAAGAGCTGCGACGGCGCCGCCCGGCGGTGGCGGCACTGACGATGATGAGCGTGGATTATAATCCAGCCACCGAGGCAGCGCGCATCATCAAGGAAGAGATGCCCGAGACCGTCACCGTGGTCGGAGGTCCCCATCCCACGATCATGGTCGAAGAGGTGGCCGAGATTCCCGACTTTGACTATGTCATTACTCGGGAGGGGGAGGTGACCTTTCCCTGGCTCCTGGGGGAGCTGCAGGAGGGGCGCCGACCCGAGAGCCGCGTCCTGGAAGGCGAGATGCCCGATCTGGACGAGCTCCCCTTTCCGGACCGCGACCTCTTTTTGGACGAATGGCGCAGATACGGCTATAGCCTCGATTCGCCCGAAGTGCCCTTTGTGCCCGACCTGCCGGCGCCGTTCCTAACCATCATTGCCGGTCGGGGCTGTAAGTACAACTGCAACTTTTGCCAGCCGGCCGAGCGCCTGATCTTTGGCCGCGGGGTCCGCAAACGAAGCCCAGCCAACATTGTGGCTGAGCTGCAGGAGCTGCGCCAGCGGTACCAATTTGCCAGCTTTATGTTCCACGACGACTGCCTGACCGAGAACCGTGAATGGGTCCTGGAGTTCTGCGACCTGTACGAGGCGAGGGGATTTCACCAGCCCTTCTTCTGCCAGAGCCGGGCGGACATTATCGCGCACAACGAGGATATGGTCCGGCGCATGGCCGAGGTGGGGCTCAAAGGCTACTTTATCGGGTTTGAGAGCGGCAACGACCGTGTACTCAAGTTCCTGCGCAAGGGCACAACGCGGGAAAAGAACCTGGAAGCGGCCCGCATCTGCAAAAAGTACGGCATCAAGGTCTGGGCTAACTATATGCTGGGCCTGCCCACCGAGACCAAAGAGGAGGTCATGGACACGGTCTCGATGCTCAAAGAGATCGATCCCGACTGGTACAGTCCGGCCTTCTACACACCGCACCCGGGCAGCGATCTGTACGACTATTGCATCGAGCACGACCTGAGTCTCATCACCAGCCACGACCAGTACCGGCGCAATCCGTGGGACATCAAGACCAAGGGCCAGGACCACGAATTCCTCCAGCGGGCGTTGGAAGAAAGCCAGCGGCGCAAGCCGGTGAACGCCGCCCGGCGGCAAGCCACCTACCTCTGGGGGCGCTACGCCCGGCCGGACAAGGTGGTGCGCAAGGCAAAGCAGTTGGCGGGGATGTGAGCCGCTACGCCTCGACGATCCCTCAAACCGGACAATCCTTAAGGGAGCGTGTCACAGAATGAAGAATCTGCTCGTAACCGGTGGGGCCGGCTTTATCGGCTCCAATTTTGTGCGCTACATGCTGGAGAAATATCCCGACTATCGCCTGACCGTCTACGACAAGCTGACCTACGCCGGGAACCTGGACAACCTGCTGGACGTGAAGGAACGCTTC
>JASFHU010000523.1:0-4200 GCA_050123055.1 Anaerolineae bacterium | reverse complement strand
CGTCTGGTTGCTCATGCACGCATCATACCCCAGTTTTCCCCAATCCGCCATTCTGAGTCCACGTTTGACACCCCATAGCTCAGCATGTCAAAGCGGCTTGACCATCGGCCCATGCGGCCCCCATTTGCGGGTTTGTCCCACCGAACTACAAGCGCACACCTGAACAGCCCGCACCGACCGAACGCCAGGTGCCGGGCAGGTGCGGTGTTTAGTTTCAGCCAGACCAGGCAGAGCTTTGGGTCGACAACCGCTTACGCAGGCCCTGGTCGAGGCGGGGGTGGTGGCGGCCCCGGTGGTGGCGGAGTTGGCGGCCCTGGCGGTGGCGATGGAGGGGGAGGCCCCGGCGGTGGAGGAGGCGGAGGACCGGGTGGTGGCGGCCCCGGTGGCGGCGGAGCTGGCGGTCCAGGAGGTGGCGATGGAGGAGGAGGCCTCGGTGATGGAGGTGGCGGAGGACCGGGTGGTGGCGGCCCCGGTGGCGGCGGAGCTGGCGGTCCAGGAGGTGACGACGGAGGAGGAGGCCCCGGTGGTGGAGGAGTTGGCGGCCCTGGCGGTGGTGGCGGCGGCGGTCCGGCCGGACGCGGTGGAGGGGGCGGCAACGGAATCGGTGATGCCTCAAGACGGCGTCTCTTCATGCCGCTCTCCTTTCTCAATGGCTCCAGTATAGCACAGATAGCCGGTCTCAGCGACGACCCCGTCTCCAAAACCGCCAATCCTGCCCATCCGACGTTTGGCTTTTTCTCACCTCGACCCCCGAGGACCAAACAGTTCCTCTAGCACAGGGTTAACAAGATTCCACCTCGGCAACTGCACCGCCGCTCCATCCGCACGCTGGTGAGCTGCCACCAATGGAGGCTCCAGGACCGCCTGTTTCATATTCGAGGGCTCGATCCGTGCCACCAGTACAGCCAAGGCCATTAGATCCCCCAGGTCCATGTCGGTCTTGACTCCATCGGCAATCGCCTTTGCCACCAGCGGCCATCGCGGGATCGCATCCAAGCTCAAAGCCCGCTCGCGGATGGCGAGCAGGACCAACTGCTGTCGCTTCGCCCGGTCAAAGTCGGTCGTACTCATCCGTGAGCGAGCATACTCCAGTGCCCGCTTCCCATCCATCTCTTGCCGGCCAGGATCGAAATGTATCGTCTTGAAAGCATGGGGATCTCCCGGTCTGGGATCTGGATAGCGGGTGTCATGCAACACCCGGGGCACATCGACCTCAATGCCCCCCAGTCTATCGACGATCTCCTCAAAGAGGTAAAAGTCCACCATCAAATACCCGTCGATCGGGATGCCGAAATTGGCCCCCATGGTTGCCTTGAGCAAGTCCGGCCCGCCTTCTGGGTTGTCCTGCCGATACCCAAAAACATTGGCCGTGTTGACTCGATTCTCTCCATGACCCGGGATCGTCACCTGCAGGTCCCGGGGAATAGACAGCAGGCTTGCAGCCCGGGTCATTGGATCCAGGCTGACGACGATGATCGTGTCGGTGCGGTAGGCCCAGCCTGTCCCACTTCGCCGGTCAACGCCCAGCAACAGGACGTTGATCCGCCCACCCCCGCCGGCCAGAGAGAGAGCAGGGCCGGCCGCCAGCACAAAGCACAATGCGACCAGTAGGACCACTGCCAATGCCGCCACGAGCGTAGCTTTCCCACCACCGGACCCTTTGCCTTTTGGTCTCAGTCCCTTCCCCTTTTGTCTGGGCCCGCGCCTGGACCCCCGGCGACCCTGGGGAGGAGGAGGCACCCACAACCGTCTTGTCATACGGCTCCTTCAACCTCGAATTTGATAAGCGATCGAGGCGGTCTGCGACCTGCGAAAACCGCCGCTGGCTTCAACCGGTGCCCGACTACGGCTCTTTCCCCGAGCGGTGGTTCCAATCGACCGGTATCGGATCGCCCAACACCGGCCGGGGTCTTGACAGGTTCAGGTCCAGCCAGGCACGGCTCAGGGCGAATACCTCTCGCAGTTGATACCAGGGGGCGCGGCTGTACTGGCGCCGGTCGGCCACCACACCGGCCCCCTCCAACCCCAGCCGCTGGCAGGTGTACAGCGCCCGGGGCAGATGGAAGGCCTGCGTGACCAGCACCGCCCGCTCCACCCCAAAAATATCCCGCGCCCGGTAGCAACTGTCGTAGGTCCGCCGCCCGGCATAGTCCAGCACCAGATCCTCCTCCGGGACACCTCGTTCGCTGGCGTACCGGGCCATAGCTGCCGGCTCGTTGTAATCCGCAAAGCGGTTGTCCCCCGACAACAGCAGCTTGTTGACCTTGCCGGCTTGATAGAGCGCGACGGCCGTCTCCATCCGGTCGGCCAGGGCGTGACTCAGACGGCCGCCGGGCCAAACACCCGCTCCGAAGACGATCCCCACCGGTTCCGGGGGGACCGCTGACACGTCCCTATGGATCTCATCTGCGACTTGCCGGCCCACCCAGGCCCGCAGCGCCAGCGGGGCCATCAAGATCAGTGCCCCAACGACCAGCAGCAACAGGACCAGCACCACCACCCGCCTCCTCACAGCTCGACCCCGACCGCATCCCGGAGCACCTGTCGCTGCATCGACAGCAAATGGTCGATGCCTTTCTCGGCCAGGTCCAGCATCGCGTCCAGCGCTGCCCGGTCAAACGGTGTGCCTTCGGCGGTGCCCTGTACCTCGATCAGCCGGCCATCCCCGGTCATGACGATGTTAAAGTCGACCTCAGCCGCCGAGTCCTCTTCGTAACACAGGTCCAAGAGCAGTCGCCCATCCACCAACCCCAGGCTGATGGCTGCCAATCCTCCGCGCAGCACGTCCTGCGGCACTTCCCCCGCCGCTACCAGCCGCTGCACGGCCAGCGCCAGGGCCACATAGCCACCCGTGATGGACGCAGTGCGCGTGCCACCATCGGCCTGGATCACGTCGCAGTCGAGGATAACCGTCCGCTCGCCGAGCCTGTCGAGATCGACGACCGCGCGCAGACTGCGCCCGATCAGGCGCCGGATCTCCTGCGTCCGGCCGCCCAGTCCCCGGGTCTCTCGTCGCGTCCGCTGCTGCGTAGCACGGGGCAACATCGCGTATTCGGCCGTCACCCAACCGGCCCCACTGCCCAACCGCCACGATGGCACCGAGTCCTCGACGGTGGCGTTACACAGCACCCGGGTACCACCCATTTCGATCAATACCGATCCCTCGGCAACCTCGACAAAGCCGGGCGTCATCCGCACCGGCCGCATCTCATCCCACCCTCGCCCATCGATCCGCATGAACCATTCCCTCCAAACTTCCATCGGCTGACCTTGCCGGCTCATTATACCACCTTCCACTCCCGAGACCAACAGAGAACCGGCCCTTTTCCAGTCATGCAACCCACCCTTACGTGTATCGCTCAGAAGTATGGGTGCAGACCTGTCAGGTTTTCCGACGAACCCCGGTTCGCCCTGACAGGTCTATTGTCCCCACAGTTCTGAATGATACTCCCCCTTGCATTTAGACCTTTCCCCGATATATGGTATAATTTGTGTGCATGATCCCCACGAGAAAGTGAGGTGGCATGAATAGACGACAAGTGCTCCGCGCATTCCTTGTGGCTGCGGGTTTGATCCTGCTGCTGGCGCTCGGCTACCTGGTCTCACTATACTTGGTTCCTACCCCAGAGGTGGCCGTGATCCGCCTGGAGGGCGAGATCTGGGGACCCTATACAGCCTACGTCCGCCAGGCCCTGGAAGAGGCCGCGGCAGATCCTGCGGTCCGCGCCGTGGTCCTCGAGATCGTCAGCCCCGGCGGCGAGGTCACCGCTAGCGAGGACCTTTACTTTGAAGTACTCAAGCTCCGGGAGAGCAAACCCGTGATCGCCTCGATAAACGAGCTCGCCGCCAGCGGCGCCTACTATGTGGCCTCGGCGACCGACGAGATCTATGCCAAGCCTGGCTCGGCCGTGGGCAACATTGGCGTGATCTCGATCCTGCCCGAGCCCGACCTGGTGGACGAGCAACTCATCACCACCGGCCCTTTCAAACTCTCAGGCGGCCCCCAGGCGGAGGCCATCCGCCAGATGGAGATGCTCAAAGAGACCTTCCTGGAGGCCATCCTGGCCCAGCGGGCCGATCGGTTGCAGGTAGGTCCCGAGGTCCTTTCCCGGGGCGAGATCTATCTCGGGCTCCAGGCTCAGCAGATGGGTCTGATCGACGAGGTGGGCTCGCAGGCAGACAATGATACGGCGACCACCG
>JASFHU010000522.1:0-4204 GCA_050123055.1 Anaerolineae bacterium | reverse complement strand
GTGGGTGCCATGCCAGCACTGACCACGATGGCGTTCGGATCGGCCTTCTTGATGACCTCGTAAGCCCGCTTCAGCATCTGGGTGTACTCCCCAGCGTTGGGAGGCTTGTTGCCCCACTCGCGGGCCAGATTGGGCTCGTTCCACACCTGGTAAGCGTGAATCCGTCCTTTGTAGCGGTTGGCCATCGCCGACAAAAAGTCGGCAAAGTGCTCGATGTTACCTGGCGCCGGCCCGGCCCACTCAGGCTCGTGGTCCACGCGCACGATGAGATTCAGGCCAAACTCCTCCACCTGGTCCACGATGCGGTCGGCCGTCGACCAATCGTATTGACCTTTTCCCCTGCCCTCAATGTCGCCCCAAGCAAACCACTGCTTGACCCAGGTGAAACCGGCGTCGCGGATCAGGCCCAGATCCCGGTGGGCCAGCTCGTCGCGCCACCACAGAAACGCCTGTACGCCATAGTCGGGAGAAGTCATGTTGGGCGCCGGCGAGGGCGGACGCGGCGTCGCCGGCACGGGGGTATCGGTCGGCACGACTTCGGTAGCTGCCGGCCCCTCGGTCGGCGGAGGTTCAGTGGCAGGCGCTGCAGTCTCTGGGATCTGCGTCGGCTCCACCGTCTGCTCTGGCACAGGGCTCGTCACTTCCGTGGCTTCCGCCGGCATCGTCGGGACCGACGTTTCAAATGTAGCCGTCGCCGTGGGTGTAAAGGTCGATCGCAAAGTCGGCAGCGCGGTCGGTGTCGGTTCCGCGCCCGATATCACCCGAAAGAGCACAATCGCCCCCACAAAGGCAATGGCCAATAGGATAGCAATGCCCAAGACGTACACAAGGACCACCGGACCGCGTTTGCGGCTGCCCTTCTCGTCCCCACCGCTTGACTGGGTACTGCTGCTTTGTGTCATCGATTCCACCTCTGCGGGACCAGCCCGACCACTCCAATTCCGGGATACAACAGGGCACGGGACATGTCCCGTGCCCTGCAAGCTGTCCGTCCGGCCCTACTACTTGGCCATCGACTTGAGTGCGTTGTAGGTCTGTGTAGGTGTCCAGTCGGCATTGAGGATGCCCCATTGGGCCTTTTCCGTACCTGGGGCCACGACATCAAAGTTCAGGTTCCACAAGAAAGCCACTCCCACAAAGCCCCATTGCTTCATCAACTGGTAGGCTTTCACCGTCCACTGTGCCTGCTCAGCTCGGGTATTATCCTGGGCGTAGCCATAGCTCGGGTCGCCGATCCAATTGGTGGCCCAGCCAAACTCCGTCGGCCAGATCTTTTTCCTACCATCCCCATACTTTTGCATGATCTTGTAGTAGCCGTTGAGGGTGGCGTAAAAGCTCCAAGAGTGGTGCAGTGTATTGCACGGGCCTCGGAAACTGGAGCCCTGTTGGGTGATAAAATCACACGCCGACTGCCCGCCCCTGATCTGTGGCGCCACGTTGAAGCCGCTGGGGTGAGCACCGATAGCATCGCTAAAGTTTTTCAGACCAGCCTGGTACATCCCTTCAAGATAGGCATAGTCGTCCATCGCCTTTGGCGGAGGGGCACCTGTCGGCGTCAGGGCGCCGCTCACCACGATCATGTTGGGGCAAGCAGCCTTGATCTGGTTGTACGCCGGCTTGAGCAGGTTCATATAGGCCGCCGGATCGATCTTCATGTTCCCCCACTCGTAGTGAAGGTTCTGCTCATTCCAGACTTCGATGGCCTTGACGCTGCTTCCACAGTAGCGACCCGCAATGGCCCCCAGGAACTGGGCAAAGTCCTGCGGATTGTTGGACGGCCCCCCAACGCCCAGGTCCTGCCCCGATCGCGCCCAGGCGGGGGCATTCACCACACTCCACAAGATCCTCACTCCGGCTGCATCGGCTGCACCCACGATCTCGTCCAATGCCCCCCACTGGTAGTTGCCCTTGCTCGGTTCAAAGTGCAGCCACTCTACCTGTTGCTTGACCCAGCCAAAGCCCATGTCCCTGGTCTTGCCCATCACCGTACCGGCCTGGCCATTGTGTACCATGTGCGCCTGGATACCATAGCCAAAGTTCGTATTGGGCGGTGGATTATTGGTCGCTGGCGCTGGCGCTGCCGGTTTGGAGGCAGACGAGGTTTGAGGCTTGGCTGTGGGCTTGGGTGTCGGGGTTGGGGTCGGTGAGGGTACTGGCGTGGGCGTTGGCAGAGGCGTCGCCGTAGGAAGGGGCGTCGGCGTCGGGGTCGGCGTCGGGGTCGGGGTTGGCTCGGCCACGAGGACCGCCACGCGTTGGCTGCCGGCTATGGTCTGGCCATCGTTCGCCACGATCGACACGCCGATCTCGTACTCGCCCGGCTGTTCAGGCGCGGTCCAGGTATAGTCACGCTGGTCCAGCCCCGTCGTCTGCTCAGAGAGCTGGCCGCCGGCTATGTTCTCCACGCTCCACACCACCGAGAAGGAGCTGTCTACCGGAGCCACGGCGGCCTGGGCGGAGGCTTGGTAGTCTCGCACCAGCTCCCACATCCGGGGGTCGTTCCCCTCATCCCACAGAGCCCGCACGGCCACGCCGCCCACATTGAAACGGCTCAACAGATCGAGCTTGCGGCTCAAGCTGCTGGCATCCTCAAGCCAGACCACGCGATCCTGACCACTGGTCTCATCCACGTAGCTGAACCAGTAACGACCCGTAGCTGGATCAAACTGGACCCCCACTGTTTCCAGACCCACGGTCAGTTGCTCACCGGGGACGAGCAGATCCCCTCCTTGTTTGACGGCCACCTTGCTCAGCTCGGCCAGCGCATCGCGGTAGGTGCGTTCCAGCAACACCCCACCTGCGTTCTCCACGCTCCGCGCCGTGAACATGGGTTGCACCTTGTACCGCTCCACCTCGCCCACAGCCCACCAGAGCAGAGTCTCCATGGGTCCACCCGGCATGTAGGCCGCTGGATCTTGCACGGCCGGGAATTTCAGCCCGTCCACGACCTGGCCCAGGGCCTTCCAGTCAAAGGCACCTGTCTCCCAGCTCTCTTCGGAGACCTGGACCGGTGCCTCAACGTGCAGTGTCAGGCGCTTACCGTTGGCGCGCAATGCTTCGGACAACTTTTGGACAAAGTCAGTATACTCGGCACGCAGGTCGGGCGTGACACCCCGGTAGTCCAGATCGATACCGGCGTGCATTTCGGCCACGACCAGGTCGACAATCGCCTGCACATGTGCTTCGCGGTTCTCAGGCACGACCAACATATTGTCTACCAGGTCGCTCCGTACCACACCATCATCGGTCCAGTTGCGCAAGGTCGGCAGTATGCGGAACGACTCCTGTCCCTGAGTATCTGGCAGGCTGGGCAAACTACCCTCTATGTCATTCTCAGAACCCAGGTAGTACCCCAAGGGGTTCAATTCCGTCAAAGCCTGGCCACCCAGCCCAGGGAGTGAAACGTACTCGGGCAGCTCGGCGCTCACCTGCGGGGGACGAGGAGTGCCCTGGAAGGCTGCCACCGTCTCAGGTACAAAGTCCAGGCGCGACTCCAACACATCATCCTCATAGATCACCTGGCTCGGCAGGAACTCCCACTCCTCGCCATTCCAGTTATAGAGGGAAAGAGTCTCATAGGGTTCGGCGTTGTTTGGAATAGGCACAGTCAGGACCACAGCGGTCGGCATGGGTCCCTTGACACTTGTCTCATAGATCGGACTCTTGACGTGCAGGGTCGAAGGAAGTGCCTGAGCTGCACTCTTGAGCTCCTTGCCTGCCGATCCATCCAGGAAGCTGGCCATGGGTACCGACTCATGTTTCAGCTTGGCTTCCTTTTCCATGCCGTCCGGCAACATTGTGACCTGCATCCCGTCGCTATCGACAACAGAACCTCCCTCATCAGGGTCAATGGACGTATATCCTGCATTCAGGATACGGTCCTGTGCCGAGACCGGTGGCAAGAGCAGCGTGGCGATGACCAAAGCCACGATCAGTATGTTCAGTACCAGACCGCCCCTTTTGCCCTCTAGCAACCCATTCATTCCTCTGGCTAACGGATTTGAACTCTCTTCCATTGCCTCCCCTCCACTTCTTTCTATCCCGCGGCTCCTGAACTATGAGATTCCTCGATCTCACCACGCGAAAGCACCCCGCAGCCGAACCCGCACCGTGCCGGCTCAGCCCGGGGTCCATCATCAAGCTGTTTTTGCAGACTGCAACGCGGTCCTCATCGCTCTAATTCAGCGAGCATGGCGGCCATTGTAGC
>JASFHU010000521.1:0-4211 GCA_050123055.1 Anaerolineae bacterium | reverse complement strand
CTGGGTGACGATGAACCATTCTTCCTCACCCAGTTGCTCGCCGATGCCACTGAGCTCCGAGTCATCGCGGTAGATAAAGCTCTGCTCCTGGTAGAGCGAATTGACGCGCATATAGAGCTGTTGCGTATCAAAGGGAAACTGGGTGAAGTTGAAATCAGGCGCCTGAAAGTCGGTGGTAAAACGCTCAAAGTAGTACGCCCGGCCATCGGACCAGACGACGGCATTCCGGTTCTGGACCCAGCGGTTGCCCTGCTGGTTAAAGATCGTAAACTGGGGCCAGTCGATCTGCCTTTCTCTCATGACCGCGGCAAACTGATCGCCGGTGTAGACCTTGCGGCTGCAGTGGCAGGTATCGGGGTTGAAGGCCAGCTTTGGGTCTTGCCACTCCATCTGGAGCTCGGCCACGGCGCCAAAGTTCTCCGCCACCTGGTCTACGTTGGTGATCTGCTGCAACTCCAGGCCGATCTGCACCTCGATGGGTTCCTGTACGACCAGACGGTCGGTGGGTTCTGCCTCTCCGGTCAGCACCTGGGGCGCATTGACGCCCAACAGCAGGCGATAGTCGCCCGGCGCCAACTCTCCAAGTAGCTGCACGGAAAAGTTATCTCCGCCCTCTTTGACACGATACTGCAAAAAGGCGGACTTTTCCACGCCGGAGAGATTTGCACTGCGGAGGGGCTTCTCGCCATAATCGCTCAGGACAACAATCGGGGCCGTGTCGCTCGATAGCGCTTCGATGTAGGCATAGACCACGTCCCCTGGTTGCAACCGTTCCAGAACCAGCGTCCTCTCCAGGTGCTCAGAGGTCATGGTGCCCGTGATCTCTTGCGCAGAAACCCGTGGCTGAGAGGCCGTCTCATCTAGATAGGCAACCGCGTCCTCAGTCGTTTCAGCATATCCGGTCAGCACCTCAGGGGCGTCGAGCCCAATCAGAAGGCGGAAATCGCCAAAGGTATCTTTCGACGGGGTTCCTGTAACCAGGAGATGGTAGTCTCCATCGGACGGGACTGGGAACTCGAAAGCGGCATCGTAGCCTATCCCGCTGTCGTCATCCCAGGCCACGAGAAACTCATCATAGATGGCCGGCAGGGCCTGAAGCGGATCCTGTCCTTCGGCGATCACCCGTTCCACCTCGCCCCAGAAAGCTCGGTCCAGCGCCTCACCCTCGAGAGGAACGTCCGACAGGCCCACAAAGGGGTCCAGGCTACCGGACATTCCGGCAACATATACGTGGAGCGTCTCGCCTTGTTTGAGCGCGGGAATTACATAGAAGAAACCCGCCTCCAGATCGATGAAGCCGGTCAGCTCCTGGACGCGGCCCGGCGGAACCTCGTCCGAAGTCAAGGCACTGTCCTGAGCATGGGCCAGGGTGGCCCCTATGAGCAGCGCCAAAGTGAGACCTAGCAGGAGTGAAAAGGTCAGGCTAAGGGCGCGGCATCTCAAGAGGCGGTTCAAACGGGTGATCATCAATGCTTCCTCCTACCTCGGTGTGAAGAGATGATGGGAACGCTAGAGTAAAAAGGCCTGTCCCTTATCCCGGGCAGGCGCCATGGCGAGGCAGTGATTGCCGTCCGCTACCCGAGAGCGCCAGGGGTGTGCCGTGCTGCCCAGCCCACGCCGGGTCAGGTGCTGCTGCGCCCCTCTCGAAAACGCTGGAACCGGTCCTGGATGGGCATCTCCCCAGCTTCGGGCCAGGAGTACACAACCAGGGTGCCAGCCAGCTTGTCGTGCCACGCCTGCCGCCGGTTGTCCACCAGGACCCAGAGATAGCCCAGGAACAGGATGGCCGAGATCCAGTAGCCGATCTCGCGGCGTATGGCATTGCCCCATTTCAGGCGCTGGCCATCGGTACGCACAACACGCACGCCCATGACCCGCTTGCCCGGTGTCTGCCCGGCCAGCATCCAGAACCCCATGTTGTAAAACAGGCGCACAAAGACGACGAGCCCGAGGATGAACAGGGTCACGATAACCGCGGCGGCAGGGTGAGTCGTGAGCCATTCTCTCAGATTCAGTGCATTCAAGGCCAGGTTGGTACCAGCACCTATTAGAGCAACGATGCCGGCAACGATAAGCCGGTCGATGGTGAAGGCGACCAGGCGCGTAAAAAAGCCGGCGTATTGTCCATAGAGGGTCGGCTGGGATCTTGTTTCACTCGACATCGTTGTCCTCCCCAGTCTTTGGGGCCTCAGCCTGGTACATGGTTTGCGGCATACCGGTCAGGGGTGAGGGCGGCAACTCGGCACGCGGCGCGCGTCTCAATATGCGGCGGACGAGCCGCTCGGCCACATAGTCAGCCGCCACGGTCACCGTACGGCTGTTGTCGGCGACCACATTGGCCAGGCCCACGCCCTGCTGGGCAACGAGATGCCTGATCGATGCCTGGATCTCTGGATTCTCGGCCACATAATCGAGGACCTCGTCGATGATCTCGTTGATGGTCTGGCCGGCCAGGCGCCGGGAAACCTGCTCCTCGCGCTGGCCTTCGCGGATGATCTGTGCGGTCCCTTGCCCAAAGGCCTGTGCCCGCGCGGCTATCCTGCGCCGCACGGGACCTGTGAGTGGGTTGTCGGTCAACCGGTCGGCCCGACCCAGGGCCCAACTGGTCGTCCCTACGGCAGCGCGAAAGGTACGTTGGGCGGCGTTGCCAAGCATCCTTTGCCCCCGCGCCATGAGACCGACGGCCAGGTAGCGGAGCAGGGCGAGGTTGGACGCCTGGTCGAGACTGCTGTGGCCATCCAAGGCCCAGGGCTCAGCGTCGATCTCTTGCTGGAAAAAGCGCAGGCGCTCGAACAACTCATCGCCATACACGAATGCCGCCCCCATCAGGAACCGCGTCAGGAGTTGCACGCTCTCCAGGTCGAGCTCCGTCTCGGCCCACCGACTCTTATCGATGCTGACTTGGTCCGCGACTGAAAGATCGGATTGAGCTCCAGGGCCCTCAATCTCAGAAGCCTGCGGGCCCTGGGCCTCAGGCAGATCGGCCTCCAGGACATTGGCGGAATCGCCCGTCTCACTCATATGAACCTCCTCTGCCCCGGCCCCTCACCCTCATAAGGACCGGGCGCTGGCACCCTTAAGGACCGGGTGCTGGCACCCTTAAGGACCGGGTGCTGGCACCCTTAAGGACCGGGTGCTGGCACCCTTAAGGACCGGGTGCTGGCACCCTTAAGGACCGGGTGCTGGCACCCCTAAAAACCGGGCGCTGGCACCCACAAAACGAGGCGTCAGCCCTCACTTACCAGCGGGACAAGCCTTGTCTCAGGCTCTGTCCACCCATAGAGCGGTTTGGTGGGACCGCCCGTACTCCCTCGCCCGCTAGCAGCCGACGTAACTGGGCTGTCGTACTCGAACGACTCGCTAGCCCATCCCCAGGGGCGGCTTGTCAAAGTAGGACTGCTTGTCTTTGACCAGAAAGCCGAGGATCACCAGAGGGATGATGTCGTGAAAGACCCACAGTTGCGATCGGGTCAGCACCAGGCCAATGACGATGCCGACGATGGTAGAAATGGCGTATAGCCAGAGGCCCCACCGCTTCCAGTTCCAGACCAGGATCGCGGCCACGATATCGACAATGGCCATCACAAAGAGCACGGCCAAGATCCAGGCCGGCGATGAATCGCCCCCCTGGTTCCGCAGGTACCAGATGAGCACCGAAGCCAAGATGCCGTGAAGCATGATAAAGATCAACCAGATCGACAACCAAGTTCCCCGCTCTTTTACCGGGGCTTGCTTCTTTTTGCTTCTGGTCATGTTCCCAATTCTCTCCTTGTGTGCTGGTTGTTGTTCAGGCTTGAGGTCAAGTTTGGCCCATTATATCACAGAAGCCGCCAACGTGCATCAAACGGACCGAAAGAAGCCCGCTTTTTTTGGACAGCTCAACCCCGTTACCCTGGTGGACAAGCGAACCAACGCCATCCGGATCGAGCAAGCCTCCAAAAGCGGGCTTCCAAGTTGTGTATCCTCCCGCTGGCAAGGGCGCATGGGCTGCGGAAGGGCCATCGGAACGTGTTGACTATTCCTCTTCCGCGCCAAAGGCGGCCCGGAGCTTGGCCTCGTCGGCTTTGGAGAGGGACGTCTGGAGGACCTGGGCATCGAACTTGACCAGCTCATCCATCACCTTGTCCTCTGTCCAGCTCTCCACCATCAAGAACAGCGCTGACTGGCCGGGTTCGATGGTCCCGGCTACCTCTTTGATGAACTTGTCGTCC
>JASFHU010000520.1:0-4215 GCA_050123055.1 Anaerolineae bacterium | reverse complement strand
AGCGCCGTCTTGAGCGAAACTGGGCAGCTGCCTGTGCAGCGCCCGCATTGGATACACTCCAACAGTGTGAATTCCTGGGCAAACTCGCGGGTGTCTATCCTCATGCTACCCCCTTGCCAGCGCCGATGTTGTTCTCAAAACGTCACAGACTACCATGTCGCACTCTCATTGACCGACTGGGCGCTGCCAGCCGGTGATAGTCCATCAAGACCTGCTGCAAACGGTTGTGTGGCAGCGCATAGACCCTGTTGTCGTTGATCCCGTTCATCGTTTCCGCGGCCACGAGGGCATTGACGATGGCTTCCTCTGTGGCGTGTACCGTTCCTTCAAAGAGGGGCGTCATCTGGTCGTTGGCTAGCATTTCGGCTTTCGAGATGCCCGAGCGCTGCGCCGCACCAGGATTGGCCGTCGAAAAGGCGATGAAAATATCTCCCGAGCCATTGGCCCCCATCCCGCCGACGCGTGCAATGCCCAGCGGCACGCGCCTGGCCAGTCGTTTGAGCTGGTGTGGCAGAAGCGGCGCATCCGTGGCCACGACCACAATGATGGAACCACTCCCGGAACCGGGCTCCCCGTGATGAAAGACCGGCTTCAGGTCAGCGATCTCGCGTCCCACCGGCACGCCGGCGATGGTCAGATTATGCCGTGAGCCATAGTTGGCTTGAACCAGTACCCCAACCGTGTATCCTCCCTGGCCGTCATCCAGTTTTCTGGAAGCCGTGCCGATGCCGCCTTTGAACTCGTGACAGACCATACCCGTTCCACCGCCGGCATTGCCTTCTGTCACCGGGCCCCTTGAAGTGGTGTCCAAAGCGGCAAAGATGTGCTCTTGCCTCACGTGAAAGCCATTGATGTCATTCAATCCACCATCGTAGGTCTCGGCGACGACCGGCAGGCTCCAGAATACGTCGGCGTAGACAGGATCGATCAGGCTCTCCTTGTACAGCCAGGCCACAACTGCATCCCGCACAATGCCCACACTGTGCGTGTTGGTCAGCATGACCGGTCCCTCTAGAAATCCCGACTCTTCTACCCAGGTCGTGCCGGTCATCTCTCCGTTCCCATTCAACGAATACCAACCCGCAAAGACAGGATCGTTCCTCTTACCTCGCGGAAGGATGGCCGTGACACCGGTTCTGACCGGCCCCTTGCCTACCTGCAGTTTTCCCTCACCCGAATTTAAGGTTGTGTGCCCTACCTCTACACCCTGAACATCAGTGATGGCGTTGAGGGGGCCGGTCGTGCCCTCAAATGGGATGCCCAAGTCTCGTGCCCTAGGCATGTTCACCCCTCCCATGAATCTGACGATGGCCGCGCTGGCGCTGCCTCAAGCTGCCCTTCCATCTTCCTCTTGAGCTTTGACAGTTCCACGATCGCTCTCGAGGCTGCTGCCTTGGCCTGGGCCACCGTGTCCGGTATATCCTTCGGCGCCTGGCACGTCCCTGCCAGATAGATTCCCGGTCGCTGGGTGTCCACGGGCCGCAGTTCAGGGTGCGCCTCGGCGAAAAAGCCATCCGCCGAGAATTCCAGGCCCAGCATCTCGGCCACCCCATCGGCGTCGGCTCGTGGCTGGACGCCCGTGGCCAGCACCACCAGATCGGCCGGCACCTCCACCGTCCGGCCCAGCAGCGTATCCTCGGCCCGCACGATCAGCTTGTCCCCCCGCTTATAGATCTCCGCCGGGTTGGCACGTCTGTAGATGATGCCCTCGGCCCGCACCCGGTCATAAAACTCCTCAAAGCCCTTGCCAAAGGCCCGCACGTCCATGTAGAACACTGTGATCCTTGCCCCCGGCAGCTTGTCGTGGGCCAGGTGAGCCTGCTTGGCCGTGTACATGCAGCAGATGCGCGAGCAGTATTCGGCTCCTTCCAGCTTGTCACGTGAGCCGACGCAATGGACAAATACGATCTCCTTGGGCACCGAGCCGTTGAGTTGGATCTTGCCCTTGGTCGGTCCTGAGGCTGAGGCCAGCCGCTCGAACTCCAGCCCGGAAATCACGTTGGCGTAGCGCCCGTAGCCAAATTCCGGCTTGTGTGTAGCATCGAAGGGGTCAAAGCCGGTGGCCACGACGACCGCGCCCACATCCAGGTCTACCACCTCGTCGCGCATATCGTGGTCGATCGCCTGGGGCTGGCAGGCGACTACGCACTGGCGGCACTCGGAGCAGACGGCACAATCCAGGCAGCGCTGTGCCTCCCCTATGGCTTGTTCCTGGCTGAAGCCCAGCTCGACCTCGGCAAAGCCGGTGGCACGTGTCTCAAGGGGCAGGTTGGGCATGGTCATCCGAGCCTGTTTCTGTGCCCGCCGCAGATCTACGTCCTCAAAGGGTACGACGGGCAGCCCCTTCCCCGATCCGGCCGGTTCGTCTCCCATCAGGTAGCGGTGGATATTCACTGCCGCGAGTTTGCCAGCGGCGATAGCCTCGATCGCGGTGGCCGGCCCGCTGACGGCATCCCCGCCGGCAAAGACGCCAGGCGCCTCCGTCTCCAGCGTGTCGGGATCGGCGGCCAGGGTGCCCCAACGGGTGACCTTCAAGTCCTCGCCAACCGAGTCACCCTGGACCATGAACCCCAGATCGGGCATCTGGCCGATGGCCGGGATGACCATGTCCACATCCAGCACAAACTCAGAGCCCTCGATGGGGATGGGCCGCCGCCGACCGCTCGCGTCAGGTTCGCCCAGGGCCATGCGAATGCATTCCATGCCCGTCACGCGCCCATCTTTACCCAGGATGCGGATCGGGTTGGCCAGGAAGTGGAAGCGGGTGCCTTCCTCCTCGGCGTCCTCGATCTCCCATGAACTGGCCGGCATCTCGGCCCGAGAGCGGCGGTATACGATGGTCACTTCTTGGGCGCCCAGTCGCAGCGCCGAGCGGGCGGCGTCGATGGCCACGTTCCCTCCACCCACGATGGCCACACGCTTGCCCACCGTGACCGCCTTTCCCAGGTTCAGCTCCCGCAAAAAGACCGCGCCCGGAGCCACACCATCCAGGTCCTCGTTGACGATGCGGAGCTGGCGCTCCTGATGTGCGCCGACGGCGATGAAAACGGCGTCGTGGTCGCGGCGCAGGTCGTGCAACGGGATACCCCTCTCGCCGCCAACGGGGGTATTCAGCTTGATCTCGACGCCCAGCGCCTCAATGCGGGCGATCTCGCGGTCCAGTACGTCGCGGGGCTGTCGGTAATCGGGGATGCCTACGGCCAGCATCCCGCCAGCTACCGGCAGTGCCTCAAAGACAGTCACGGCGTAGCCCTGAATCGCCAGGTCGTGGGCAGCGGTCAGGCCGGCTGGCCCGGCGCCGATGATGGCCACCGTCTGGTCTCTGTGGGTCTCAATGGCGGGCAACGGGGCAGGGTCCTGCTCCACGTCGGCGACAAATCGTTTGAGCGCGCAGATGGCGACCGGCTGGTCGAGCTCGCCCCGGTTGCAGGCATCCTCACAGGGGTGGTTGCATACCCGACCGATGACACCGGGGAAAGGGATGGTCCGGCGAACGAGCGCCAGTGCCTCGGCAAAGTTGCCCTGGCCGATAAGGGCAACATAGCCCTGGACGTCGATATGGGCTGGACAGGCATCCTTGCAGGGTGGCCACCCACGCTTGTCAATCGTATATTTGTTGGGCACGGCCTGGGGAAACGGGACATAGATCGCCTGGCGGTCGGCCATCTCCAGGTCGAACTCGTTGGGCAGGGTCACCGGACAGACCTTGGCGCAGTCGCCGCAGCCGGTACACTTGTCGAGGTTCACGTAGCGGGCCTTCTGCAGTACCTGTGCCTGGAAAACACCCGCCTTCCCCTCCAACGTCAGCGGCTCAGCGTAGGTCATCAGCTCGATGTTGGGATGGCGGGCTACGTCCACCATCTTGGGTGTCATGATGCACGCCGAGCAGTCCAGGGTGGGGAAGGTCTTGTCCAGTTGTGCCATGTGCCCGCCGATGCTGGGCTCCCGCTCCACCAGGTAGACCTTGAATCCGGCGTCGGCGATGTCCAGAGCCGCCTGAATCCCGGCGATCCCGGCGCCAATCACCAGGGCCGCGGGTTGTTTGCCATTATCGCTCATAGGCAACTCCATTCCCCCTGCGGCAGATTCTGCATTGCCAATCTCCCATGTCCATCACGCAACACTACTGTGGCCTCTCGCCCAGGGCCGTCAGCTCGTCCTCGCGGAACTCTTGCACCGGGGCCGCATCGTCCAGGCTGCGCCCGGGATGATAGT
>JASFHU010000519.1:0-4217 GCA_050123055.1 Anaerolineae bacterium | reverse complement strand
CTTCCCCCGCCGCCCAACCGACAGCACCATCCGGCCGGTGATCTGCCGCAAGAACTCCTTTGGTGTGGGGAAGGCGATGGTGGGTGACCAGCAGGCTATAGCACCCGTGATGGTGCGTCCTTCCAGCACACCTCGCAACCCCCTGGCTACCGTCTCGACTTCTGGGAGCTCAGGCACTAACCCTCCCTCCGCCCCATCAAGCGTCCGTGCCCACCAACCTCAGCTATGGATGGCCACAAAACAGGCGATGGAGCGGTCGTAGGTGCGCTCCACCTCTGGCGGGAAGAGGCAGCCTGGCAGCTCGCCGTACCGGCGATGATGGGCAATACACTGCCGCTCACGCTACCCAGCGCCGCAGATGCCCTTGCGCGGGCAGGGCTCGTATGTACACGTACATTGTTGCACGTTCTTTGTCTGGTTGCACTCCAACGGCTACCTCCCAATGCCTAGCGTAACGATTGTGCAACCAGAGCCGGAACCATTCTAGACTGACGAAAAAGTGCACTTTACCAACAGAGAGCCTTCAGGTAGACTAGTCGTGGCTGCTTTGCCACACGGAGGTCATGATGAGTCTGCCCGACACCACTGCCCGTGAGCCGAAGGTTGCGCGGACTGCGCATGCGATGCTGGTCCCTTGGGGTCTGTTTGCCCGACGAATCGGTCTCGTCCAGGAACTGGAGCAAGTTCCTGTTTCTCAACGAACGCGAAAGCATACGCCTCAAAGCAAGCTGATTGAGTTTCTGGTCGCTCATCTCAGCGGCTGTGCGTATCTCCAGGATATCAGCCATGGCGCTCATCCCCTGGATCAGGATCAGGTCGTGGCCGAAGCATGGGGCCAACAAGCTTGGGCTGACTACAGCGGTGTGAGCCGCACCCTGCATGCTTGCGACCAGCAAACGGTGGATGCCGTACGAGAAGCTACAGCTCAAGTTAGCCGTCCTTTCATCGATCAAGAAGTCCTGCTGGCGCTGCGGAAGACCGGCGTGCTCATCTATGATGGCGACTTAACCGGTCGTCCGGTATCCAGCACCAGTACGACCTACGAAGGTGCGGCCTTCGGCTGGATGGACGATGCAGTATGTTTGGGATATCAGGCAGCCTTGGTCAGTCTGGTCAGTCCCACGTATGGGCGCTTGTGGCTTTCCGTCCGGCCTCATCCCGGCGACACGGTAGCCTGTCATCAGATGGAAGCCATGGTTCGAGCCGCCGAGGCTACCACTGGCGTGCGGCCGTTACGGCGCACTGAGTTGCTGGCCGAGCGCATTCGCCAGAAACAAGAGGAGTTGCGAAATGCCAAAGCACAGCTTCATGATCGGCGAGTGCGTTGCCAGGGAGCCAGACAGAAGATGCAAGAGACGGCCGCTGAATGGAGATATTGGCTGGCAGAGGTCGCGCGCATTGTGGAGCGCGATGGCTCGACTCAACGGGCCAAGCGGCCCTACAGTCAGCTGACCAAAGCCCGGAAGAAGGTCGCCGTCTTCTGGAGACGACTGCACCGCAGAGGAGCAGAGGTCCAACGTGCCCATCGGGCTATCAGCCGCCAAGCGAAAAAGGTCGAAGTTCTGCAGGCCGAGATTGCACTCTTGAAGGAGAGATATGCCTGTTTCGTGGCAGAGAACCGCCAGAACCGGGCGCCGATACGAGCGATCTTCCGCCTTGACGGTGGCTTTGGCAGTGGAGAAAACGTTGCCTGGTTGATCGAGATGGGCTATGAAGTCTATGCCAAGGCGTACAGCAGTCAGGTGACTCGGGCACTTCGGCGGCGAGTGACGGCCGATACGGCCTGGACCCGGGTTGGAGACAACGCTGAAATGACAGTCTGGCCGAACCTGAAGCTTGAATTCTGTCCGTATCCTCTGGATGTGGGACTGGAGCACTTCTACACCGGGCAGAACGAGCGCTTTGCCACGCTCCTGCACTATGGTTCGCCACATGCTACCAAGGACTTGGCCACTTGGTTCGACTTCTACAACGGCCGACAGACAATTGAAGCTGGCGTCAAGGAGGGCAAAGGTGTCTTTGAGATGCATCACCTGAAAGTCCGGTCGGCGGCGGGTTTAGCCATCCAGGAGGAGTTCGCTGCAGTCGCAGCAAACCTGATCCGCTGGGCGGCTGTCTGGCTCCAGGAACAACCTTCGCCACCGAAGGCGCCCTTCAATCGGCAGCCAGTCTCAATCAAGCAGATGGTTCGCATCGCGGCCAACACCTCCGCTTTGGTCTTTCGGCAACCTGAAGGCAATCTGTTGTTAAAGTTCGACGAACTGAGTTCCTTTGCCGGACTCGAGCTCTTGATCGGGCAAGGCCAAGCTTTTCAGCTAACCTTGCCGCTATTCAGAAATGAAGTTTTCGGGCCGACTTGAATGATTCGGCCGCTGATTGTGCAATCGTTACGCTAGCGTAACTTTTGTGCAAATGTAAGACTGATCGGCGAAAACGCTGAAAAACGGAACTTTTCCAACTGACCTTGCTCTGCTATCCTGATGGTATTCTCGACGGGGAGAAAACCATGAGCGATAGCGCCTATCCATCTCTGACCCAACATGCCATGCTGGTGGCCTGGGGGCAATATGCCCAATGCCTGGATTTTATTGCAGGACTCGAAGCCGTGTCTCTGCATCAGAAGACCATCAAACATAGCCCCCAGACGAAAGTGATCGAGTTTCTGGTCGCCATCTTGGGCGGGCTGCCGCATCTGAAAGATCTCAGCCATGCTGCTCATCCGCTGGTTCGCGACCAGGAGGTCGCTAAAGCCTGGAAACAGCCAGCCTGGGCTGATCACAGCGGCGTGAGTCGGACCCTGTCAGGCTTGTCTATGGACGAGGTTCGGCAGATTGTTCAGGTCTTGACCACGATCAGCCAACCCATCATCGACCGTGAGGTGGTACTCGCCTGGCGAGACCGGGATGAAATCGTCGTGGATTGCGATCTCACCGGTCGGCCGGTGTCCAACAGCAGCACCACCTATCCGGGCGTAGCCTTTGGCCACATGGGCGATGGGGTTCATCTGGGCTACCAGGCAGCGATGGTGAGCTTTCACAGTCCGACCTATGGCCGCATCTGGTTGTCGGTGACGCCCCATCCTGGTGATACCGTGGCTTGCACCCTGGCCGAAGAGCTCGTCTTGGCCACCGAGACCAAGCTGGGTCGAAGTCCCTGGCGGCGGACGGACCTCCTTCAGCAGCGGCTGGATGTGCTGGCTCGCCAGCGAATCTGTTTCGCCCAGCGAGTGAGGCGAGCCTGTCGGGCCTTGAAGGAGACACAGGCCCGCTGTCAGGAAACCCGAGACCAGATGGAGCAATGGCAAGCCCAGGTGCAAGCCTATGAGGCGCAGTATGAAGCTCAAGGTCGACCCGAAAGGCCACACAGCCGGTTGGCTCAGGCTCGCCGGAAGCTGGCAGTTCGCCAGGACCGCTTGCCTCGACAGCATCAGGCTCTGGCTCGAGCAGAGCGTCGTTTGGACCGCTGCCTGGCCAAGTTGGCCGCTTGTCAGGCAGAGATCCGCCAAGTGCGAGCCCGCCTGGAACGCTTTGCGCGGGAGAATGCGGCCAATCCCGCCCCGCTGCGCATCGTTCTGCGCTTGGATGCCGGGTTCGGCACACCAGACAATGTGGCTTTGCTGGTCGAGATGGGCTACCAAGTCTACTCCAAGCCCTACGGTCGCTGGGACTTGAGCAAAGAACTCAAGAAGCAAGTGGATGAACAGACCGAATGGACTCGGGTTGGCAAAAATGCAGAAATGGTGGCCTGGCCTGCTTGCGCTGTGAAACGAGTGCCCTATCCGCTGGACCTGGCTTTGGAGCGATTCCATACCGGTCAGACTCTCCGCCACAGTGTCTTGCTCCATTTTGGCGAGGATCTGGTCACCGACAGCCTGCCAGCGTGGTTCGACCGCTACAATGGCCGACAAACCATCGAGGCGGGCATCAAACAAGGCAAACAGGTGTTTCAGATGCACCACTTGAAGGTGCGTTCCAAAGAGGCGCTCTATCTCCAGGAGCAGTTTGCGGTGTTTGCTGCCAACTTTGTTCGCTGGGCCGCTCACTGGCTGGCAACTCAATGCTCACAACTGCCCGATGGCTGGCAAGAGCCCAGAAACACCCCGGTCAAGGAGCAAGTCCAGGTAGCGGCTCACACTTCAGCCTGGATCACTTGGCAGGAACAAGGTTGTTTGTTAACGTTCACCGATCACAGCGTCTTCGCTGGACGATCGCTTCAGA
>JASFHU010000518.1:0-4221 GCA_050123055.1 Anaerolineae bacterium | reverse complement strand
GGGGAAGCCGCCCAGAACACCACGGCCGAAATCACAGCCTTCTATCGTACGCCGGGCTCGGCCGGTTATCACGCGGCGACCAACTTTGTAGCCGAGCAATTGCGTGATGTGGGATTCGATGACCTCAAAGTGACCACCTATCCCATCGACGGCGAGACGGTCGTGTTGGGCGAAACCATGCCCTGGGCCTGGGAGCCGTATGCCGCCGCCGTGAGCATCGTCAACCCGGTGCAGCAAGAACTGGTCAACTTTGAGGACGCGCAGACCTGTCTGTGCGTCTGGTCCCGGCCTACACCAGAGGGCGGGATGACTGCCGAGGTAGTGGACGTGGGCACCGGCGAGACGGAGACCGATTGGCAAGGAAAGGAGCTCGAGGGCAAGATTGCCTTCATTCAGTGCACAGACCGGCGGGAAGCGTGGAAATACGCGGCGGCAGAAGCCCTGAGACGCGGAGCTGCGGGCGTGCTGACCGACTATTTGCTCTACCCGCTGCCTCCCCACCGTACCCGTGCAGCGTTGCCCGAAGCGGTCCAGTTCCTGCGACTGCCCAACAGCGACAACAGGTATGACGCCTGGGGCTGCTCGGTATCCCGCCACGCGGGCCAACGCCTCCGCGAGCTGCTCAGGTTGGGCCCAGTCCAGGTCCACGCCGACATCAAGTGCCGGTCGTTCAAGGGTCACGGGCAGAACCTGGTGGCCACGATTCCGGGTCGCGAACCTGAGGGGGAGTCGGTCATCATGATGGCCCATACCACCGGCACCCAGCCGGGCGCCAACTGCGCGGCCGGCGACGCGCTTCTGATCGAGATCGCTGGTACGCTCAAGCATCTCATCGACACGGGGCAAGCACGGCGCCCGCGACGGTCCATCCAGTTCATGGTCGTCGTTGAGGGGCTGGGGACCCAGGTCTGGATCTCGGAACATTGGGACGAGCTGCGCAAGATCAAGGCCGCCATCTGCCTGGACAGCGTGGGCAACCACCAGGACAAGCTCAAGTCAACGCTCATCTTCAGCCGGCACCCCGATTCGTCGCCCTCCTTTATCAATGACTACTTTGAAGGGTTGATGGATCGAGCGCCCAAAGACGCCAACTGGATCGGACGGGATGATGCCGGCATGTCGTCGGTCGTGTTTACCTCCGAGCCCTATACGCCCTGGAGCGACAACAATCGCTGGGCGGCCCTGGGCATTCCCAGTCCGTTGATCATGTCTTCGCCCAGCATCTACTTTCACACCCAGTTCCTGACGGCCGACACCATGGACCCGGCTGTCTTTCGGCGGGCGGGCATACCGGCCGCGGTCGCCTTGTACGAGATTGCCGACGCCGGGGTGGAAGAGGCGTTGTGCATGGCCATGGAGGTGGCGGCGCGCAGCCTCTTCCGGCTGCGGCAAGTGACCACAAACGCCGTACGGCAGATCCTGGCTCTTGGCCGCGCGCAGGGTGGGGTGGACGAACCGGAAGCTATCGCCCGGAGAACCATCCGAAGGCTGTGCTACCTGGCCGAACGCGATGCCAAAGCCATCGCCTCGGCGACGAGCTTGATGCCGTCCCCGGTCCCAACGGAGGTGGAACGGCGGTTGCGGCAGCACGTCTCTGAGCTGGAGGATGCTGCTGAGCGGGGAGTCACTCGCATCATGGATCTGCTGGCTTTGGTTTCAGAGGGAGAGGAGTAGCCATGGAGGCCAGGGTGGGAGCGGTACCGCACAAAGTGCAGCCGGGCTTTACGCCTGGCATCGGCATCATCCCCTATGCGGTGCAGGCGAGGCTTGCCGGACAGATGGAGGCTCAGGATCCCAGGTTTCTCTTCTACGCCCTGCGGGTGATGAACGACGAGGTGTGGAACTTTATCGATGGGCAGCGTACCATCGGCGAGATTGCCGAGTCGGTATGCATGGAGTTTGGGTTCGAGCTGGAGCCAGCTCTTTTCCTGCCACTGGTCCAGGGACTGGTGGATAGGGGCCTGGTCAGGCTGGAGGCAGCCGGGGGGTAGGGGACATGCAAGACATCTATGATTGGATCGACGCCCGCCAGGATGAACTGGTGGAAGAGCTCCAGGTGCTTCTGCGCCAGCCCAGCATTTCGGCCCAAAAGATCGGCCTGAAGGAATGCGCTGCAATGGTGCACGGGATGATGGTCAAAGCCGGCATCTCTGACGTGCAAACGCTGCCAGCGCCTGGCGGACCCGAGGTGGTCATTGGCCACGTGCCTGGGGCATTGGAAAAGACCATGCTGTGCTACGCCCACTATGACGTCCAGCCGCCGGGGGCCGAGGAATTATGGTCCAGCCCGCCTTTTGGGGCGGAGATCGTTGATAGCGTGATCTATGCCCGGGGAGCCACCGACAACAAGAGCGGGCTGCTGGCCTTTGTCCGGGCTGCCCAGGCCTTTTTGGAGGTTCGGGGCCAGCCTCCTGTCAGCCTCAAATTCCTGTTCGAAGGCGAGGAAGAGGTCGGTAGCCCTCACCTCAGCGCCTGGCTGGACAAATACGCTGGCCTGGTGCAGGCCGACGCCATGCACTGCCTGGACGGGGGCATCGACGGGGGAACCGGGCGGCCCCGGGTATCCCTGGGGAACAAGGCCATCCTGTACGCCGAATTGCGCTGTGAAGGCGCCAAGGCCGAGATCCACTCTGGCGACTCGGCCTGGGTGGTCAATCCCGCCTGGCGATTGGTGCAAGCCTTGAACACGCTGCTCGACGCCGAGGGGCGGGTGGCGGTTCCGGGCTGGTACGACGATTGGGATGCCCCCACGGAGGAGGACATCGCCTGGCTGGAAAAGGCACTGGCCGATTTTGATGTCGAGCAAAAGATGGACATCCTGGGGGTGGACTCGCTGCCGCCGGGCAAAACAGCCCTTGATCTGCTGGTGGACCGGGCCTTTGGGGCCACCTGCACCATCTGTGGCATCGAGGCCGGCTATACGGGCCAAGGGGCCAAAACGGCTGTGCCACCCTGGGCGGTGTGCAAGCTGGACTTTCGCTGCCCGCCCTACCTGGATCCCTTGAAGCAACTGGAAAAGCTAGAAGCTCACCTGGCCGCCCAGGGGTTTTCAGACGTCGAGGTGCACGTCATCACCGCCCGCCGCAACCCCTGGCGTACGCCGGTGACGGCCGAGATCGCCCAGGCAATCATCCGGGCCGCTGAAACTGTATTTGGCCAGGTACCCTTTGTCCAGGGGGTGACCGCCGAGGGCACCATCATAGCCCACATTCCCATGCCCACGGTGCTGACCGGTTTCGGCCCCATGAAGCCCAATCTGCACGCGCCGGACGAAAACATCGCCATCAGCGACTATATCCGCGGGTGTAAGTACGCGGCGACCATCATGGAGGAGTATGCCCACCAGTTGACGGGGCAGCAGGACAGATGGCAGAAATCATCGATCTACGCAGCGACACAGTGACAAAGCCAACGGCCGAAATGCGCCAGGCCATGGCCCGCGCTGAGGTGGGCGACGACTGCTATGGCGAGGACCCCACCCTCAACGAGTTGGAGGCGGTGGCGGCCGAAATCATGGGCAAGGAAAGGGCCGTCTATGTGCCCAGCGGTACTATGGGCAACCTGGTGGCTTTGCTAGGCCATACCCAAAAGGGGGATGAAGTCATCCTGGACGCCCACGCCCACATCTACGAATACGAGGTCGGCGGCTTTTCGGCGGTGGCGGGTCTTTCGCCGCGCCTGGTGGAGACCCACATGGGTGTTATGACCCCAGAAGGTCTGGCGGCGGCCTTGCGCGGGCCCTATTCGGCTTTCCCACCCACGACCCTGCTCTGCCTGGAGAATACCAACAACTATGCCGGCGGGGCGGTCATGTCTTCAGCGCAGATGGCGGCGGTAACCGATCTGGCCCGGCAGCGGGGGCTGGCCGTGCACCTGGATGGGGCGCGTATCTTTAATGCCGCCACTGCCCTGGGGGTCGACGTGAAAGAGTTGACCCAGCACGTGGATTCGGTCATGTTCTGCCTGTCCAAGGCGCTGAGCGCCCCCGTGGGCAGCTTGCTGGCAGGTAGCGCTGGCTTTGTTGAACGGGCGCGCAAGGCGCGCAGGATGGTGGGCGGCGGGCTGCGCCAGGCGGGTGTCCTGGCTTCGGCAGGGCTGGTGGCCCTGCGGACCATGACCCGGCGCCTGCAAGAGGATCACGACAACGCCCTCGCCCTGGCACAGGGATTGTCCAGGATCGAAAAGCTGGGTATCGACCTGGCGACGGTGCAGACCAACATG
>JASFHU010000517.1:0-4226 GCA_050123055.1 Anaerolineae bacterium | reverse complement strand
GCCTCCTCGACCTTCTGTGACCCCATCTGCCCCCATCGGTTCAGTCAAAAAAGATCTCAGCCATCGCGTCAGGGGCAAATCTCTGCACCATTTCAGGTGTGATGGCATTGGCCTGAATTAGCCGGCCGTAAAGCTCGGAGCTGGGACGTGGAGTCCGGATCTGGGTCTTTTCGTCCAGGGCCACCAGTCCAAAGCGCAGCGCCCAACCCTCGGCCCACTCAAAGTTGTCGGTGAACGCCCAATGGTAATATCCACGCACGTCTGCCCCCTCGCGGATGGCGCGCTGCACCTGGGCCAGATGTGTCAGCAGGAAGCTGGGACGCTGATCGTCATCAGCATCAGGCAGGCCGTTTTCGGTGATATAGATCGGCTTGCCCAGCGAGGCGACCTGTTTCAGCGCGCGGTACATACCGTAGGGGTAGATCTCGCCGTAGGGCCCATGTCGCCCGGAATCGCTGACCTCCGCCCCCGGCGTAGGCTGGAAGACGCCGATACGCGTCCCCTTGCTGGCCCGTAAGCTCACCCGCTCCCGGTAGTAGTAGTTCAATCCCACAAAGTCCAGGCTATCCTTCAGCGGACCGTGAGTTTGCAGACCCGTGCTCAGTGGAGGTCGCAGGCGGCCATCCTTGGCCGCCTTCAACGTGATCTCGTTAAACAGGTACCCCAGGATCCGACACAGGCGAGGGGACAGGGCGTCGGCCGGCTCCAAAGGCTCAAAGATCTGCAAATTCTTGACCAAGCCCACCATCGCCCTCCCGTCCAGCGCGTGGATGGCCCGGTAGGCCGCTGCGTGGGCCTGAAGCAGGTGTTTCAGCACGCGAAAGTAGAGACGCAGCGATCGCTGCCCCGGCGCGTGCTCGCCGAGCAGATAGCCCAGGGCAACATAGACGTTGGGCTCGTTGATGGTGCACCACAACCCGACCAGGTCGCCCAACTCCTCCACTGTGTGGTGCACGTAACGTCGAAAGTAGCCGATCGCGTCGGGATTCTGCCACCCCCCTTTCCGGGCCAGCCAGAGGGGCAAGGTGAAATGGCAGAGTGTGACCATCGGTTCGATGCTCCGCTGGTGCAGGCCCGTCAGCATCTTCCGGTAGCGGGCAATCGCTGTCTCGTCCCAGACCCCCTCCTGTGGCTCGATGCGGCTCCATTCCACCGACAGGCGGTGGGCATTGTGCCCCATCTCGGCCATCAGGTCAAAGTCACGCTCGGCGTTGCGCCACCAGTCGCAGGCCAGTCCGCTGCGATCATTGTGCCATATCGCCCCCGGACGCTGCTCAAAGGCCCACCAGTCGTTGTTGGTGTTATCTCCCTCAACCTGGTGGGCTGCAGTGGCTGTGCCCCAGAGAAATCCTTGAGGGAAGGTCAGTGGTTGATGGTTCATGTACGATTTCCTTGGCTACAGAGTTTGGTCCCAGTGCCGGTCCCGGAAGAACCGGGCTATCATAGAGGCTCTCCTCTGCGGTGTCAACGATTTACTCGGACCAGAGCAGGTCCTTATCCTCAAAGAACGAGATGGCCAGGCCGGAGAGCAGGATGGCATACGTCAGCGTAAAGGCCCAGGCCAGGGCATACAGCCGGTCGTAGTTGCCGGCCGAAGCCTGGGCCAGGAGCATGGATGGCGGCCACAGGATGGCACTCACCGCCCGGGCCAGCCAGTCCAGGCCGCGAGCAGCAAGCAGGTCCTTGCGATCGTTGGCGATCAGCAGGGAAGACAGGATCACGTACCCAGCCAGGTGAGAACCCCCTCGCCCGACTAGTGCGGATAGGGGCAGGGCAAGCGATGCCGCCAGGACCCAGAGGGGCAGCCAGGTCGGCAGCACCCAGAGAGCCGACGGGAAGTCGAGGCTGAGCCTGCCGGAGAGCGAGTTGCCGGCAGTGATCAGGACCGCCAACACGGCCGTGATGCCCAGCCCACTCAAGACCAACGCGCCCAGCAGCTCTGAACGGCGGTGCAGTCGGGCGACCAGGAGGTAGGACGATGCCCGGTTCGCTCTGCTGGCCAGAAGCAAGGTGGTCAGCAAACAGATGGCGCCCGTGCCGATCCCCGCGACAGTGATAAACTGGGCCTGATCCATCCCATACTCGAAGGCGATGAGACCAAAGCCCAGCCCGACTGCCAGAGGGACAATGCCTGCCGGCGAGCGAAAGAGGTCACGGATGAGGAACATGCTCAATGTCCAGATGCGATTCACTCGCCGGTTGCCTCCAGGTACACCTCCTCGAGCGTCGCCTGCTGTTCTGAAAGCTGCCGGATATCCACGCCCCGGGCCAGGAGGAGACGCAGCACCTCGGCCTTGCGGACTACAGCCTCGCCCTCCATCACGATCTTTTCTTCTGAAACCGAGAGTTCCGGGGCCAGAGAAGCCAACTGAACAGCCAGATCGGCCGGCAGCAGCCCGGTGACGATAGTCACCTGGGTACGCGGTGCCAGGATCTCGTCCAATGGTCCGGCGCGTACCATGCGACCCCGGTCGATAACGGCGATGTGGGTGCATGTGCGCGTGATCTCATCCAGGTGGTGGCTGGACAGGATCACCGTCTTTCCCGACCGGTGTAGGGCCGCGATCTGCTCGCGCATGAATTTCTGACCGGCCGGATCCAGCCCCAGTGCCGGCTCGTCAAGCAGGAGCAGGGGGGGATTCCCCAGCAATGCCTGGGCCAGCCCCAGGCGCTGGAGCATCCCCCGCGAACAAGCACCTAGCCTGCGCTGCCTGACCTCGTGCAGTTGCACCTGGCCGAGGAGTCTATCCACTTCTTGCCGCAGGGTACTGCCACGCAAGCCCGCCAGGCGTCCCAAGGTGGTTAGTTGATCGCGAATGGAGAAACGGGCTGGGTAGAATGCCCGTTCTGGCAGAAAGCCAATACTGGCTGGCGGGAGACCGCCCAGATCCAATTCCCCGGAATCTGGAGATACAAAGCCCATCACCAGTCGCAGAAACGTGGTCTTGCCGGCTCCATTTGGTCCCAAGAGGCCAAACACGGCGCCATCCGGAATCTTCAGCGTCAGAGAATCCAGGGCCAGCGTTGAACGGTAACTCTTGGTGAGTGACTTGACTCGGATCATGGTTGGTGTTCAATGGCCGGGTTGCCAAAGCGCAGCGGGGGTGTCCTGCGCTCTCGTAGACGAGGGACGGAGCCCTGTCGGCTAGGCACGTGGTCCACTCTGTGACCTTTGGGGCTGGGTCAACTAGGTGTAGTCATAAAAGCCTTTGCCGCTCTTGCGGCCCAGATGTCCAGCCAGCACCATACGCCGGAGCAGTGGAGGTGCCGCGTAGCGGGAGTCTTTGTACTCGTCGTACATAGCATCTGCGATGAAAAGGCAGGTATCCAGTCCGACAAAGTCGAGTAGCGTCAAAGGCCCCATAGGGTGATTCAGGCCCAGCTTGATTGCCGTGTCGATATCCTCTTTGCTAGCCAGTCCATCCTCGTACAGCCGGACGGCATCGAGGATGTAGGGCATAAACAGGCGGTTCACAATGAACCCGGGCGTATCTTTGGCGGTGACCATCGTCTTGCCCAGCGATGCCCCAAACTGCCTGGCGATCTCCATGGTCTCATCGCTGGTCAGGATCGTGCGGACAAACTCGATGAGGGGCATGACGGGAACGGGGTTGAAAAAGTGAATGCCCAACACCTTGTCGCCTCTCCGGGTGGCGCTTGCCATCTCTGTGATGCACAGCGAGGAGGTGTTGCTGGCCAGAATGGCCTCCGGCGGCAGGATGGCATCCAGCTCGGCAAAGATCTCCTTTTTGACGCCCATGTTCTCAATCGCTGCCTCGACGACCAAGTCGCAGTCGGAGAATTCGGCCAGGTTCAGCGTGCCCTGGATGCGCGCCAGCGCCTCATCGGCTTGCTCCTGGGTGGCTTTGCCGCGGGCAACGGCCCGGGTCAACGACTTGCGAATGCGATCCAGACCCTTCTGCAGGAGCTCGTCATTGATCTCCAGGAGGGTGACATCATATCCTGCCCGGGCGCAGACCTCTGCGATCCCAGATCCCATCAGGCCGCACCCGATTATCCCGATTCGACTGAGCTCCATCTGGTCACTCCTTTCTCCAGACCTGGCAGGTCAGTCCCCACACCTGGAAAGCCCATCCCGATGCAATACGGATGGCCAAGCCTGCTCGCCTGGCAAGCTCGGGACTCTAGCGAGATCCCTGACGGCCGTACTTGCTCGGCCTGGGCCATCGCCCCGACCTCTCTCCCTCCCAGGCAGGGCGGCCTAC
>JASFHU010000516.1:0-4226 GCA_050123055.1 Anaerolineae bacterium | reverse complement strand
ATCGTGCAGGGGAGTGCGCGAGACGCGCTGGAGAGCACGAGCGAGGATCCGGATGCGCCCGAGTATGCGTGCATCCATGAGCTGATGCGGGTGGTGGACGAGTACATCCCGACGCCGATACGAGAGACGGACAAGCCGTTCCTGATGCCGATCGAGGACGTGTTCAGCATCAAGGGACGAGGCACAGTGGTGACGGGGCGAGTGGACCGCGGAGTGATCAAGCCGATGGAGGAGGTAGAGATCATCGGTTTGAGGGAAACCCGCAAGACGGTGTGCACGGGCGTAGAGATGTTCCGGAAGATGCTGGATGAGGGGATAGCGGGAGACAACGTAGGGTGTCTGTTGCGGGGCATCGACCGGGATGAGGTAGAGCGAGGGATGGCGCTGGCGAAGCCTGGGAGCATCAAGCCGCACACGACATTTGAGGGAGAGGTGTACGTGTTGCGGCGGGATGAGGGAGGGCGTCACACGCCGTTCTTTGCGGGCTACCGGCCGCAGTTCTATGTGGGGACGATGGACGTGACAGGAGCGGTAGAGTTGCCCGAGGGCGTAGAGATGGTGATGCCTGGGGACAATGTGAACCTGACGGTCAAGTTGATCGTGCCGGTGGCGCTGGATGCTGGCTCGCGCTTTGCAATCCGTGAGGGCGGCCGCACGGTTGGTTCGGGCGTCATCACCAAGATATTGGAATAGCGGCAGTAGAGGATTTTCGGTTTTGAGATTCTGGCCTGGAACCTGAAACTCAGAATGCCGAATCTCGAGGGAGACCATGGCAAAGCAGAAGATCAGAATTCGCCTCAAGGCTTTCGATCACCGTATACTTGATCAGTCTGCACGGCAGATTGTGGACGCGGCAGAGCGGACGGGTGCACAAGTGGTGGGACCAGTCCCACTACCGACTCGAATCGAAAAGTTCACGGTCATCCGTTCGCCCTTCATTGACAAGGATTCGCGGGAGCAGTTCGAGATCCGCACCCACAAGCGGCTGATCGACGTGGTCGAGCCAGGCTCCAAGACGGTCGACCAGTTAATGCGACTGCAGTTGCCAGCCGGTGTCGACATCGAGATCAAGCTGTAATCGGGATCGTGTCTTAACAACTGAAGAATATCCAGCGAGCAGCCATCGGCTTGTCTGACGACCTGGAGCTGCTCGCTCAAATCTGAATCAGGTTGTAAGTGCAGGGCACAATAAGCCCGCATACTGCAATCCTGACGGGATGATGCAGGTTTGCCTAGCCTGACAGTCCCAGGGAGGTAAGGAATGAAGGGTATTCTAGGCAAAAAGGTCGGGATGACCCAAGTCTTTGACGATCGGGGCGTGGCCATCCCGGTCACAGTCATCGAAGCTGGCCCTTGTTTTGTGGCCCAGATCAAGACGGTCGAGCGGGATGGCTATTCAGCCATCCAATTGGGCATGGATGAAACCAAGCCCAAGCGCCTGACCCAGCCTCAGTTGAAGCACTTAGAGAAGAGCAACCTTCCGCCGTTGCGCCATCTGCGCGAGGTACGAGTCTCGCCAGAGGAACTCGACAGCTTTGAAGAAGGCCAGAAGGTTCTGGCAGACATCTTTGAAGAGGGCGAGTTCGTGGACGTGACAGGCATCTCGAAGGGCAGGGGTTTTGCCGGCGTGGTGAAGCGGCACGGCTTCCGTGGGGGTCCCAAAACCCACGGCCAGTCGGATCGGCTTCGTGCGCCTGGCTCTATTGGTGCCTGCACGACGCCGGGGCGTGTCTTCAAAGGGAAGCGCATGCCTGGGCGGATGGGTGGCGAGCGCGTCACGGCCCAGGGCTTGAAGGTTGTGATCGTGGACGCAGAGCGGAATCTGCTGGCCGTGAGGGGCGCGGTGCCGGGGGCCAAAAACAGTTTGTTGTTGATCCGGCTGGCGCGCAAGACCCATCTGCTGAAGAAGGTGCGAAAGTAGGTGCACAGCGCCAAGATTTTGCTCTTGGCGCGCGGTGTATGGTACATCAGTGGGGAGTGATGGCAAATGCAAGTGCCTGTGTATAACGTGCAGGGTGAGAAAGTAAGTGAAACTGAATTGCGCGACGACATCTTTGGCGTCGCGGTTAACGAGTCTTTGATGCACCAGGCGCTGGTCCGGCAACTGGCCAACGCCCGGCTGGGCACGCACAAGACCAAAACTCGTAGCGAGGTTCGGGGTGGCGGGCGCAAGCCGTGGCGGCAGAAGGGCACCGGCCGTGCCCGTCAGGGTAGCATCCGATCACCCCAGTGGCGTGGTGGGGGGACTGTGTTTGGGCCAACGCCGCGCAGCTACAGGCAAAAGATGCCGCGCAAGATGCGCCGCCAGGCGCTCCGCTCTGCTCTGACGGTCAAGGCATCGGATGCGCAGGTGATGGTGCTGGATGCTTTGGATATGAGCGAGCCCAAGACCAGGGAGGTACTGGGGATTCTTGAGAATCTGGGCGTCGGTTCTTCGGCTCTGATCTTGTTGCCCCAGCGCGACGAGGTGATTTTGCGCTCAGTGCGTAATCTTCCGAAGGTTAGGACGCTGGTGGCGCAGTATCTCAACGTGCGCGACCTGCTCAAGTACGATTATATCCTGATGCCTCTGGCCTCTTTGGAAGTGATTGAGGGGATACTGGGTTAGGTAGCGCTGGGAGAGGTGAGATGAACATCTATCAGGTCTTGAAGCGTCCCATTCTGACGGAAAAGTCGGACTATCAGCGGGATGACAATCAGTACGTCTTTGAAGTGGATCGCCGGGCCAACAAGCTACAAATCAAAGAGGCGGTAGAGGTGATCTTTGATGTGGAGGTCGCGGCCGTCAACACGATGATCATGAAGCCAAAGCGACGCCAGTTGGGCCGCAAGACGATCACCACGCGGCCTGCCTGGAAGCGAGCCGTGGTGACCCTGGCTGCCGGCGAGCGGATCCAGGATTTCTTTGAGGGCGTGTAAGCGTTCAAGGTTTGAGGTTCGAGGCTCGGGGAGGTCGCAGACCACGCATTGAGCTTTGAACAGGAGTAAAGAGATGCCGATCAAAGTCTACAAACCAACTTCACCTGGGCGACGAGGGATGAGTGTCTCTACGTTCGAGGAAGTTTCCCGCTCCAGGCCAGAAAAATCGTTGCTCCGGCCATTGAAGAAGAAGGCGGGGCGGAATTTCCGTGGAAAGATCACTGTCCGACATCGTGGTGGTGGCCACAAGCGGCGCTACCGCGTGATCGATTTCAAGCGCGATAAGGCTGGCGTGCCGGGGAGGGTGGCTTCCATTGAGTACGACCCCAACCGGTCGGCGCGGATCGCGCTGGTCGTGTATGCTGATGGCGAAAAGCGCTACATCATCGCACCCGTGGGCCTGATGGTGGGCGATATGGTGATGGCTGGTCCGGAATCCGAGATTCGAGTGGGCAATGCGTTGCCCATCAGCAACATCCCGGTTGGTTCCACCATCCACAACATCGAGTTGCACATTGGCAAGGGGGGGCAGATGGTCCGCGCGGCGGGAACCTCGGCCCAGCTCCTGGCCAAAGAGGGACGCTATGCTCATATCCGATTGCCCTCAGGTGAGGTGCGACTGGTAAATGTGCAATGTATGGCGACCATCGGCCAGGTGGGCAATACCGATCACGGGAACATCAAACTGGGCAAGGCGGGACGCAAGCGCTGGCTTGGTTTTCGTCCTTCGGTACGAGGCTCGGCCATGGACCCAGGTTCTCACCCGCACGGTGGTGGTGAGGGGCGTTCGCCCATCGGCATGCCTGGACCCAAGTCGCCTTGGGGCAAGCCTACATTGGGCTACAAGACACGGCGGAACAAGTCCACCGAAAAGTGGATCGTTCGGCGGCGCGGCAAGAAGCGGAGGTAGGGGATGTCTAGATCGCTGAAGAAGGGACCGTACGTAGACCCGAAGCTATTGCGACGGATTGAAGAGATGAATCGCCCTGGTGTATCCAAGCGCGTGGTCAAGACTTGGTCGCGGGCTTCGACTATCTTCCCACAGATGGTCGGCCATACAGTTGCCGTACACGATGGGCGGCGTCACGTGCCGATCTATATCAGCGAGAATATGGTCGGGCACAAGTTGGGCGAGTTTGCGCCCACCCGTACCTTCCGAGGCCATACCAGGAGGGAACGTACGACCCGGACGAGGAGTTACTAGGGGGCAGTCATGGAAGATTTTGAGGTCCGCGCTCAGAACCGCTTTGTGTGGCAATCACCGCGCAAGGTGCGTCTGGTGGTGGATCGGGTACGTGGCATGGATG
>JASFHU010000515.1:0-4231 GCA_050123055.1 Anaerolineae bacterium | reverse complement strand
GAGTTCGTATCCGCTTGCGTGCAGATTGCTGTCACCCCCAACGATGTGCAGGCGAACGTCGACAAGGGCGTAGCCTGGCTGGAGAAGGCAGTCACAGAGTACGACGCGGAGCTGGTCGTATTCCCCGAGACTGCAACGACCAGCTTTGTGACCGGTATGGAGGCAAACGAGCTGTGGGACCTGGTGGACGAGGCGCCAGGCCGGATCACGCACGACATCCAGGCAGCGGCCAAGGCGCATGGCGTGCACGTGGTCTGGCCGTCCTACCGGCGCGGACCTGAGCGGGGCGTGGTCTACAACTCGTCGATCCTGATCGGGCCGGAGGGGGAGATCGCCGGCATCTATGACAAAACGCATCCCTTCCCCCTGGAGCGTGCCGACTGTGGCGGGTGGGTGACCCTCGGCAACCGCGCCGACGTATTCGAGACAGCCCTGGGCAGCATCGGCATGATCATCTGCTACGACGGCGATTTTCCCGAGCTTTCGCGGCTGTTGGCGGTCAAGGGTGCCGAAGTCATCGTCAGGCCTTCGGCCCTGCTGCGTAGCTTTGACATCTGGTATATCACCAACTGCGCCCGCGCCTACGACAATCACGTTTACGTGGTCGCCACCAACGCCGTAGGACCGGACGCCGGCGGCAGCTACTACTTTGGCCACAGTATGATCGTCACACCCATCGCCTGGCGGCTGGCGCAGGCCCGTGGTGGCGAGGAGATCATTGCCGCCAAGCTCGATCCCGACCCGTTGCGCTACGTGACCCATGGAAGCAAAAGCCCTCAGGTTTTTGACCACCTGCAGGACCGCAATCTGGAGCTCTACGAGGAGATTCTCAAGGAGGCACGCTCACGGTTTGAGCCGGGAGAACGCCTTCGCTAAAGAGATAATGATGCAAGGATACACAGCGTAGACCTGAACGTCAGGAGCTACGGGAACGGGATTCCCTTTGTCCGGGGACTTTGGAAAGTTCAGTGGAAACCCGGCGACAAGGGTGCTGCAAGTAGCCGGCGTGTGAACAAGAGCGGAAAGGAGGCTCCCGATGGATATTGAGAAGGCGAATGCGGAAGCAACGGAACGAATGATGGAAGCCCGACCGGTGTTGGTTGGATTGGGCAAGGCCATTGACGTCGTACCCGGCATGCGCGAGGACCTGCTGCTACACGCCGGACCGCCCATCAGTTGGGACCGCGCCTCGGGGCCGATGCAAGGGGCGATCACGGGCGCCCTGATCTTTGAGGGCAGAGCCAAAGACGAAGCGGAAGCCGAGGCCCTGGTCACCTCGGGCGAGATCAAGTTGGAACCTTGCCACCACCACCAGACGGTCGGACCGATGGCCGGCGTGACCTCGCCTTCCATGTCGGTTTACATCCTGGAGAACAAGACCCACGGAAACACGTCCTATTCGAACCTGAACGAGGGCTATGGCAAGGTGCTGCGCTATGGCGCCTACAGCGACGAGGTGCTGGATCGCCTGCACTGGATGGAGGAGGTCATGGCTCCGGTGCTGGCCGACGCTATCGAGGCCAGCGACGGGATTGACATCCGCGCCCTGCTGGCCGAAGCGCTGCACATGGGCGACGAGGGACACAATCGCAACAAGGCAGGCTCGATCTTGTTCACAACCAGGCTGGCGCCCTTCATCACCAGGGCGGCGCCCAGTCCCGAGATCGCTGCCAAGATCCTGCAGGCACTGGGCGACAATGCCCTGAGCGTGCTCAATCCGGTGATGGCGGCCTGCAAGGGGATGGCCGATGCGGCCCACGGGGTGGAGGGCAGCACCATCGTCAGCACGATGGCCCGCAACGGCACCGACTTTGGCATCCGGGTGAGCGGCCTGGGCGACCGCTGGTTCACGGCACCGGTGGCGACACCGGACGGACTCTACTTCCCCGGCTTTACGGCCGAGGATGCCAGTGGCGACATCGGCGACAGTGTGATCACCGAGACGGCGGGCATCGGCGGCTTTGCCATGGCGTCTGCTCCGGCCATTGTCACCTTTGTCAGCGGCACGCCAAAGGATGCCATCAATGCCACGCTAGAGATGTACGAGATCTGCTACACCGAACACAAGTACTTTAGCATCCCGCCCCTCGACTTTCGGGGCACGCCCACCGGGATCGACCTCCGCAAGGTGGTGGAGACGGGCATCACACCGCGGGTCAATACCGGCATCGCCCACAAGAATGCGGGCGTCGGCCAGGTTGGCGCCGGGTTGGTGCGCCCCCCGATGGCGATGTTTGAGGAGGCGGTGATGGCATTTGCAGAGCAGTACGGATATTAGGGATTAGAGATTGGGGATTGGAGATTGGGGATCGGAGATTGGCGGTGGCACTGAAGTTTGAGGAGTTGCGGGTGTTGCAGACGGCTGAGGCCGTGGCAGACGAGATTTGGCAGCAAGTCGTGCGATGGGACAGTTTCTCGCGCGAGACTGAATGATCTCGACTGGCTGGCGACAATCTCCAATACCCAATAGCCAATATCCTTTGAGAAGGAGGAAAACAAATGGACCGTGAGCAATTCATCAAAGTAATGGACAATGCCAAGCTATACGACCTGACCCAGGAGTGCAGCATCTTTACGCCGCCGTGGCCGGGGGAGAAAGCGCTGGAGGTCCACTTTTTCAAGCGCGTGACGGGGGCGTACGGCGGGGGGCAGGGCGCGAATGGTCAACTGCTGAACTGGAGCAATACGGTGGGCACCCACCTGGTCGGCGAGACGGCATTCCACTCGGGGGCCAGGGCCATCTCTGACATCCCGCTGAGAGACCTGTGCGGGCCGGGGGTGGTGGTGGACATCTCTGACCTGGTGTCTGATTACAGCCTGTACACACCCGAGATGATCACCAGCCGGGCCACGGTCAAGGAGGGGGACATCCTGATCATCAACACCGGCTACCATCGTTACTCGCCGGACCAGCCCGACACATATAACCCCGAGGCACAGGGCGGGGTCGAGTCGAAGGAGTTCGGGTTCCTGGTACGGCATCCTGGACCGTCGCCCGACTTTTTCAAGTGGGCGCTGGACATGAAGCTCAAGATCGTAGGCGTGGACTGTGGCTGCGCCGAGCACCCCATGAACACCCCCATCCGCTACATGCACGCCAACGAGTTCGAAAAGGCGGAGGCCAAACTCAAGGCCGAAACCGGCAAGAGCTGGGATGAGATGTTCCCCCCGGACGAGTACTATGAACTGACGCACAAGACGATGCCCAAAGCCCACCTGCTCCTGGCCGAATCGATCGTGGGCGACATCGACCAACTGAACAACCAGCGGGCCTGGATCATGATCTATCCCATCCCGTTCATGGAGGTAGAGACTGCCTGGTCGCGGGCTTGCGCATTGGGGCCGCCCGACGGGATGAGCGAGGACGACTTTTTCCAGATCATGAATGCGGCCCAGATGCTAGACCTCACCATTCCGCTCAGCGTGCAGACACCCCAGTGGGCCAACTATGTGCCCCTCAGCGTTACCTACAGCAAGCGGGTCGGCGGGCAGTACTTTGGCATGGGTCGCAACGGCTCTATCTGCAACGCCAGTATTCACCTGGGCACGCACATGGACGGCGAGAAGCACTTCTGGCCGGCCGGCCGGACCATCGGCGAGGTTCCGCTGGAGGAGTGGGTCGGCCCGGGGGTGATTGCCGATATCTCCCACCTGGTCAGCAACTCCAGTGTCTATACGCCGGAGATGATTGAAAGCGTGGCCGACGTCCGCGAGGGTGACATCCTTATCATCAAAACCGGTTGGTACAGGTATGGCTGGGTCAGCCCCGATTCGGACGAGTTCCGTTACATGATCAAGCACCCAGGCCCTTCACCCGACTTTGCGCAATGGTGTGTGGACAAAAAGATCAAGTGGCTGGGCATAGACGCCGTCAGCCAGGACCATCCCATGAACACGATCCAGCGCATTTGGCACCCCAAGACCTTTGAAGAGGCCAACCGCAAACTGATCGAGGACTTTGGCAAGGACTGGGACGAGATGTTCCCATTGGACCAGTACTACCAGGATACACATCTTAACCTCTTCCCAAAAAAGATCGTGCACGCCGAAAACCTGGGCGGTGACATTGCCCAGGCGGAAAGTGGTCGCTACTACATCGGCTGCTACCTGCAGCGTGGTATGGAGATTGCATCGATGTGGGGCCGCTTTGTCGCCTTCAAAGAGGGAGATCTGATCTCAGAGATCAAAGATTTCATCTCGAATATCTAGGCAAACATGCACCCAGAACTGG
>JASFHU010000514.1:0-4232 GCA_050123055.1 Anaerolineae bacterium | reverse complement strand
CCATTCCTGCACGTCCAGGCCCACGCCGACCGTGATGCCCATGCCCTGTTCGGCCAGGAAGCGGCTGCTGCGCCACCAGCGCAGAGGCGAATCATAGCCCACGTCGGTCCAGTGGAAGATGCCCACCTGTCCTCCCTCAAACTCGACAATGCCGTGCTCCTGGGTCTCTGTGCGCGGGCCATGGGTACCGGCCAGGCGAGACCAGTGGGGCGCCAGAGAGTAGTCACGCACAGCGCCGATTACCTGGGTGGGCCGGGCATCGAAGCCGAGATAGCTGCGCATGACGCTGACGCCATGGTAGCCGTGACCGGCAAAGTCGTTGAACGACGTATGCACGCGTCCGAACAGGCCCGACTCGAGCAATCTCAGCTTGATCTGCTCCAGGGGGCGGCGGTGGAACTGCTCGGCGATCTCGATTTTGAGCCCCCGAGCGGTCGCCGCAGCAATGATGGCATCGGCCTCGCCCAGGTTGTGGGCGATGGGCGTTTCCAGCAGGACGTTCAGCCCGTGCTCCACCGCCATCAGGCCGACCTGACCATTGGCCTCGTAGGCGACGCAGACGACACCGATCTGGGGCGCTGTCTCGCGGACAAGGCGAGCCAGGTCGGTGTACCAGGGTACCCCCAGGCTTTCACCCAGCCGGCGTGCTGAACCGGCGCTCCGGCCCCAGATGGAGACCAGATCCACCTGCTCCGGCAGCGCCTTCAAGAGGGGGCCATAGAGATAGCTGGCACGGCTCGCCGTGCCGACGATGGCCACCCGGAGTGGTTCTACCCTAATCATGGATCCGCCCCTGCCGACCTATGAACTGGCCTGGACCCTGGCCTTAAGCACCTTGAGGCGCTTCATCACGTCGTTTTCCCCACGCCCAAAGTAGTCGTGGAGCACGACGTACTCGGCATAGATCTCGTCGTAGACGGCCTTGTGCTGTGCGATGGGCACATAGACCTCATCCTTCAAGCCGGCCATGTGCTGGGCAGCTTCAAAGATCGAATCGTAGCCGCCAGCCGCACGCCCGGCCGCCACCGCGCCAAACATGGCCGAGCCCAGGGCCGGTGTCTGCTGCGAAGCGCTGACCTTGATCTCCCGGCCGGTGACGTCGGCATAGGTCTGCATCAGGAACTTGTTCCGCTCAGGCAACCCGCCGCAGGCGACAATCTCGTCCACGTCGACGCCGTTCTCCTGGAAGGTGTCGATGATCATACGGGTCCCGTAGGCCGTGGCCTCGATCAGCGCCCGATAGATATCCTCGGCGCGGGTGGCCAAGGTGGCACCCAACAACATGCCGGTCAGGTCCACGTCGACCAGCACCGACCGGTTGCCGTTCCACCAATCCAGGGCCAGCAAACCATGCTCCCCTGGTTTTTGCCGGGTAGCCTTTTCCTCCAGCAGTTGGTGCAGGTCGATGCCGCGAGCCTTGGCCTCATCCTGATAGGCCTTGGGCGCGCAGTTCCTGACGAACCAGGCAAAGTGGTCGCCGACGCAGGACTGGCCAGCCTCGTAGCCAAAGAAGCCGGGAATGATGCCATCTTCGACGACGCCGCACATGCCCGGGACCAGCCGTTCCTCGGTTCCAAGCACCATGTGACAGTTGGAGGTTCCCATGATGATCACCATCCGGCCCGGCTCGACGACGGTCGCCGCGGGAACGGAAACGTGCGCGTCGACGTTGCCGACGGCCACGGCGGTGCCCGGCCGCAGCCCGGTCAGCTCTGCCATCTCGGGGGTGAGGCTCCCGGCACGCTGGCCCAAGGGATAGATCTGGCGCGAAAGCTTGCCATCGACAACGTTCCTCAGACGGGGGTCGAGGGCGGCAAAGAACTCGTTGCTGGGATACCCCTCGCGCTTATTCCAGATAGCCTTGTATCCCGCAGTACAAGAGTTGCGCCGTTCCTGGCCTGTTAGCTGGAGCACGATCCAGTCAGCAGCCTCGATGTAGCGGTCGGCGGCCTCATAGACTTCGGGGGCCTGGTTGAGCGTCTCCCAGATCTTGGGGATAAGCCACTCGGAGGAGATCTTGCTCCCGTAGCGCTGCAGCCAGGCTTCGCCGCGCGCGGCGGCAACTTTGTTCAGGCGATTGGCCTCGGGCTGGGCGGCGTGGTGTTTCCAGAGCTTGGGCCAGGCATAGGGATTGTCCCGCCACTCGGGCATGGTGCAAAGCGGCGTGCCGGCGCCGTCGATGGGCAGCATGGTGCAGGCTGTAAAGTCGGTGCCAAGGCCAATGACATCCTTGGCCTCAACGCCCACCTCCTGGAGAACAGCCGGAATCGTCTCCCGCAACACGGCGATATAGTCGGCCGGGTTCTGCAGCGCAAAGTCGTTGGGCAGAGGATTGTCGGTGCCGGGCAGTACTACGTCGATGACACCGTCCCCGTAGGGGTAAACGGCGGTGGCAACCTCCCGGCCGTCTGTCACATCCACCAGCACCGCCCGCCCCGATTCGGTGCCATAGTCCAATCCGATCGCATACTTTCGAGTGCCCATGTTGACCTCCTGGGTGGATTATGGTTCGATGATCACTTTGAGCCCCTCGCGCCTCTGCGCGATGGCGAAGGCTTGGTCAAAGTCAGCCATTGGGAAGCGATCGGTCACCAATGAACGCACGTCCACCAGACCGCTCTCAACTAGGCGGATGGCGCGGGGATAGACGTGCTTCATCCGGCGCGTCAGCTTGATCGTCAGCCCCTTGCGGCGTGCCACAGAGGCAGTAAACGCCGTCCGGTCATCGCCCGGGATTCCGATCAGGATCACGCGGCCTCCGGGCCGGGCGGCTTCGATGGCAGCCTCGACGCCGTCGTTTTCCTCGGTGGCCTCAAGGGCCACGTCTACCCCTTTCCCGCCGGTGAGCCGCAAGATCTCGCCCGGTTCGCGGCCATCAGCCCGGAGCACTGCCGTCGCCCCCAGCGCGCGCGCGGCCTCCAGGCGATGGGGCAGCCTTTCGGTGGCGATGAGAGTCGTTGCTCCTGCCGCCCTGGCCACTTGTAGGGTCAGCAGGCCGATGGGTCCGCAGCCAAAGATCCCGACCGCCATACCCGGTTTGACGTGACCCAGGTCAACGGCGTGGACGGCCACGCCCAGTGGTTCGAGCATGACGCCGTCAGCGTCTGTCAGGGAATCGGGGATGGGGTGCAGGAATTGGGCCGGCCAGGGCATAAACTCGCGCAGTGCACCGTCCTCGGCATCGTGCCCGGCAAAGCGTATGGCGGTGCAAAGGTTGGGGTTCCCCTCCAGGCAGAGCTCGCAGGCGCTACAGGAGATCGCCGGGTCTGCGACCACGCGCTGGCCGGGCTGCTGACCGCTCTCCATCACTCCGGCGAACTCGTGACCCAAGATCAGTGGCTCCCTTAGCTGGGCGTCTCCGATACCGGCCTCCGACAGCCAATGCAGGTCTGATCCGCAGATGCCGACGGCGGTCACGCGAAGCAACACCTCGCCGGGGTCCGGAACTGGTTTGGGTTCGTCGTGGAGTCGCAGATCCCCTACCTTGTGTAAACGCAGGGCTTTCATACGAACTTGGCTCCGCTCAGTAGTCTCTGGAAGGTATCCTGGGGCAGATCATCCAGCCGGTCGACGACAATGTCGGCTGCCCCCAAGGCGCTGGCGGGGCTCGTCGTCGTGACGGCAATACAGCCCATGCCTGCCCGCTTTGCGGCTTCCACGCCGGCTACCGCGTCCTCGACGACGACGCAGCGTTCCGGCAGCACATGGAGCATGTCTGCCACCTTGAGAAAAAGGACCGGTTCGGGCTTGCCCGGCAGGTCGACCCCGGAGACAATGACGTCAAAGCTGGTGCGCACTCCAAGTTCGTCCACCAGGGTATCGATGTTGGCTACTGGCGCCGACGATGCGATACCCTGCCGGAAACCAGCCTCCTGCAGACGCTCCAGCCAGGGGATCACGCCGGGCATCGGTTCGACAGAACCACGGACAGCCTCGCGGAATAGAGTCTCCTTGCGGTCAGCAATCTCATCTAGCAACTCGGGGGTGAGCCTGTCCCCGAGCAGGATCGACAGGATCCCGGCGTTGTTCATGCCGAATGTATCGCGAAAGAACTCGCGACTGAAGGGAATGTCGTATTCCGACAGAACGTCGACCCAGGATTGAAAGTGCGCCTGGCCGGTATCGACCAGCACGCCATCCATATCCCACAGAACGCCTTGCCAGGTCATTGGACCTCCAGCATCACCGGACAACCCTTGAACCCTTGTGGTAGTAGACGTCCCAGCCCAGGT
>JASFHU010000513.1:0-4245 GCA_050123055.1 Anaerolineae bacterium | reverse complement strand
TGCCAGCCCTGCCACGATCACCTGGGTTCGCACGCCGCGCCGGTCAGACACATGGCCGGCCAGCGGTCCGGCCGTGCCCACCAGGAGCGAACGTACCCCCAGGATCAGGCCTGCAGCACTCCCCAGACCCAGCACAAAAGTCCCCACTGTCACCTGCTCGCCGAACCGCTCCTGAAGCAACAGGTTCACCGTCGAAAAGACAATCCCTTCGCCCGTAAACTGGACGATGAGGTAGAGCGCCGATGCCCGCGCCAGCCCGGCATTCTCTCGCCGCAGACGCCAGCCCTCTCCCAGGGTCCTCCGGCGCCGAGGTCGGACTGGCTCCTGTACTGTCGGCGGCGCATTCCTTCTCCCACCGCGCCGCGCCGGATCCGTCTCGGGCAGGGCAACCGCCGCCACGGCCAGCCCGACGGCCGTGATCCCGCCACACGCCAGCAAGCTGAGCCGGAAGCCGACGGTATCAGCCAGCAATCCGCCCACCAGCGGACCCAACGCCATGCCTGCAACCAACCAGGTGTTGTAGACGCCCATCCAACGTCCCCGGTCAGCCCGGGTGCTCACGTCGACCACCATCGCCAGGCCGCCCACGTTGATCAGCATCCACGCCACACCCCAGGCCAGCCGCGTCACCAGAAACGGCCAGAAGCCCCGCACCAGGCCGTACCCCGTGGTTGATAGCAGGGCCAACACCATGCCTGCCAGGAACAGCGGGCGGCGACCCCAGCGGTCATACAGTTGGCCTGCAATCGCGTTGCCGGGGATGCGGATCAGCCGGTGAACCCCCAACATCACCCCCACCGCTCCCAAGGTCAGCCCCACCACCTGCATCTGGCTGGCCAGCACCGCAAAAAGGGTCAGGTCGCCAAACAGGGAAAGACAAGCTGCCAGCCCCAGTGGATGTACGACCCGACGCGGGGTCAGAGTGCTCAAAGAGCGAGTGCCTCCTCGATCACCTGCCCCTCCCATTCCGCCGGTCTGGGCAGACCCAGCAGATGGGCGAGGGTTGGAGCCGTGTCTATCAGGCTGACCGGCGCCGCGATCTGGTGCCCCTTGCGAACGCCCGCGCCACTGGCGATCCAGGGTATGGTCAGGTCCAGACTGGTCCCGGAACCGTGATCGCGATCGTGACCTGCATGGGCGGCCATCACAAAGAGTGCCGAGTTGCTCAGCAGCCCGGCCGCCAGGAGCCCTTCGCGGACCACCCCCACCGCTCGGTCGGCCTTTTCGAGGGCCTGCACATAGGGCACCGTCATCCAGCCGTGGCGGTGGCCCACCTCGTCCAGCGCCCCCAGGTAGACAAAAGCCAGCGCGGGGGCTCGTTCGGCCAGGTAAGCGGCTGCCGCTGCCCCGATCTGCAGATCGGAATCGTCCTCCGGGTCGCCCAACGTGTAAAAGTAGGCCATGGCGAGCGAGCCCGGGCGAGAGAGGTCCCGTAACTCCTCCCAACTATAGTCAGGGCGTGACATCTCCTAGCGGTCCCTATCGGCCAACAACGCCTCGGCGTCGGCCCGGGTCCCACGCCAGGGACCGGGTACCTCCTGCTTGAGCGTGGTCACCGCGGCGGCGAGTCGCGTTGCCTCGGCCGGTTCGCAGTTCAGCCGGCAACCCAAATAGGTGGCAAAACATGTATCGCCGCGCCCCGTCCGCCCATCGAGGGAACTGGGGGTGAAAGCGGCCTTGTAGATCTGATTACCGGCCAGGACGGTAACGCCCGACGACTGGGTGAGGACGATTTCGCGCGGACCATACTCGGCCAGGCGGCGCACAGCAGCCTCCATATCGGTGAGACCGGTCAGCAGTTCCGCCTCGGCGCGATCTACCTTGAGATAGGTCACTGCAGCGAGCCCGTCGGCCATATCGGGCCACTGGCGAAAGACGAGCGCACCATTGTCGCGGACGCGTACAAAGCCCTGTATGTCGAGGCCCACGGGACCGCGCTGGGCGACCATCTTGAGCAACGGCAGATCGATCTCGCCGGCAATGATCGATGCAGCCACATAGATACGGGCCGACAGGTCAGGGATGTCGTCGGCCTGGAACGGTCCGGCAAAGCCAATCGATCGACAGACGCGCCGCTCCATGTCGGCCGAGTTGTAGATGTTCTCGATGCCAGAGGTATCCGGCGCGGGTTCGGCAAAGACCCGGACGCCTTCCTGTCTGAGTTCGTCCAGCAGCGGAAAATCGTCCGGGTGCATCCGGGTGACCACGGCCACGTCCACCCCCAGACGTCGCAGGGCGACACTGCCATAGTAGACGGCACCTCCGGACGCATTCTCACCGTGTCCATCCACCACCAGCCGGTCTCGGGCAAAGTGGCCGATCATGAGAATGTCAGTGTCATATCCAGTTGTCATCTTTTTCGTCCTCAATGATTGTTTTGTATCTCTTCAATACTCCGGAGAAGGTTGGTGAGTGTGCGGGCGGCGTTGCCGCCCGCACACAAACCGCCCCCAGTTATCGAGAAGATACATTGTTTTGAAGTGCAAGGTCATGCTTTGGGTTTGTGCGCAGGATGGATGCCAGGAGATCGGGGGTGTTGGTGCAGATGCCATCTACGTCTAACCTGACCAGCTCACGCAATTCTTCCGGCCGCTCCTCGTGCCATACTACGATGCCCAGGCCCTGTTGGCGGATGGCGGCGATCAGAGCGGCTGTGAGCAGTTGGTGTGGCGCCGGAGAGGCATGCTCCCAACAGGGATGCACATAGTCCGCCTCGACCGCCAACACCCACTCGATAAAACTCGCCTCCCGATCTGCGGCACGGATCAGCACAGAGGTCCGCACGGCTGGCTCCAGAAACTTTGCCCTCTGTGGCAACCACGGGTAGAAGGAGCCAAGGATAGCCCCATCCAAAAAGGTAGTGCGCCGCAGAGCGTCAACCACCGGCGCTGGTGTGCGCTGGCCTTTCAGCTCCACGTAGAGCTGTGCCCGCCCCCGAACCAGCTCAATGACCTCCTCCAGGATTGGTACTCGCTCGCCCAGGCCCGCATCGAAACGCCGGATCTCGGCCAGTGGTAGGTCAGCGACATGCCCTTCTCCATCGGTGGTGCGCGCGAGATCGGGATCGTGGATGACCACCACCCGGCCGTCGCGGCTCAGGTGGACGTCCAACTCTAGCATCGTGGCCCCCATCTCGATGGCTCGCTCAAAGGCCCGCAGGGTATTCTCGGGCTCGTATGCCGACGCGCCCCGATGGGCGATGTTGTGGATCATGTCCCCTCCTGGGAGGAACCTATGGGATCCGCTATCTCTTGCGGCAGCGCAATGCACCCCTCAATACCCGACTTGGAGCACCAGACTGGGTCTGAGCTCGATGCCAGGCCGGGCTCAGGGCATACGACAGAGTCGATACAGCAGAATCTCCGAGTCTGGGGCATCTTCGGGCAGGAGATAGACCGTCTCACCCAAGAGACTCAAGCCCTCATGAGCCAGGGAGTGTCCCACGCCGGTCTCGCCCACCGCGATCCCATCGACGCGAGTCCAGGTTTCGGGATCGATGAAGTCAATCGCCCCACGCTTGCGGCTCTTTTGCCCACCACAGATCAGGAGAGGATCGAAGAACTCGCAATCCTGGTATTTCACCCGCGTCGGACCATCCACCTTCTCGATCAGATTACCATCCCAATCCCAAACGTAAAAGTTCAACGAGTCCCAGTTTGCACCATAAAGCCTGTCGCTACCATCGGATGCAACGAGACCGATATGATCGTCAACAGAAAAGGAGCCGACCTTCTCCAGGGTCTTGGGGTCGAGCTGCAGGATCTCGGTTGGGCCGTCTTCATCGTATTCGGCATTTGGAATCCAAAGATAGTTGCCGTCCATCTGGATACCACCTGGATGGATCAGCGCCCCTTTGGTCAGCTCTTTCTTGGTCTGGACAGACAACGAATCCCGGTCGACTTGAAAGAGCCAACCTTGCTCTGCCTCCCTATCCACCGACGTTACGTAGTAGGCATCGCTGGTTACCGCCAGGCCCTGGACATGGTAGGTTGGGAACAGAAGAGCGTGGCCATCAAGGAACTCCAGGCAGTCAGACTCTTTGCTGCTACAAGCCACCAACAAGACGCAGACCAAAACGAGGGTAACTATCTCCTTCGGAAGGGACCTTCTGCACAGCTCTCGGGCGCTGCGGTTCATCTGATGTGCCACGTCCATTCCTGACCATCCGCCTTCCAAGCAGCCCCAAGAGGGCTGGTCAGCTACTGCCTGGTCACCGCTGGCGCAAGCTGCAACCACGGTTGGTGC
>JASFHU010000512.1:0-4250 GCA_050123055.1 Anaerolineae bacterium | reverse complement strand
ATGATCATCGAGCTAGAAGACCTGGAAGAGGAACTGGAAATGCTCCAGGCACAGGCCAAAGATGAGTCGAACTGAGCCCTCGACCGTGCCCGCTCGCGGGGCCGCAAGCGGGACCTCGAACGGGACGGCCACCTTTGACCGGCTGGCGGCACCCTACGATCGGGGCATGGCGCCCCTCGAGAAACTGGCCCTGCGCCAGATGCGGGCAGAGATGGCGCCTTACGCCCACGGAAAGGTCCTCGAGATCGGTGTAGGGACCGGCGCGAACATCTCCTTCTATGCCCCGTCGGTTTGCCTGACCGCCATCGACGAGAGCCCGGATATGCTGGCCGTGGCCGCCCGCCGCGCCGCCAGCCTGGGCAACTGTGTTTACCTCAGCCAGATGGACGTCGAAACCCTCGCCTTGCCGAGCAACTATTTTGACACTGTGGTGACCAGCCTGGTGCTGTGCAGCGTGGTAAGTCAAACGCGGGCCCTGAATGAGCTACGGCGGGTACTGCGGAATCCGGGCGGGCAGCTCTTGCTCCTGGAGCACATGCGCCCCCGTGTCCGGCCCCTGGCCTGGTTGGTAGACCTGGCCAACATCCCATGGTACGCCTTGAATGGGCGCTGCAATCTGAACCGCGAGACCCAACAGGCCGTTGCCCAGGCCGGCTTTGAGGTGGAGCGCGTGGAGAGCAAAGTGGGCGGGCTCCTGCGCATGATCGTCGCTCGTGCCCGCTGACACCCTCTGCGGCTCAGGCGGCCTCACCAATAAGGGCCATCAGGGAAGCCGCTTTCGGGCAGGCGGCACCCACAGCCGTGCTCCGGGCGGCGGCGGGGCCGGCTCCTCACCCTCCGGGCCGGCCAGCCCAAATTCCACGGCCCCACTTGCCTGGCTGTCCAGGTAGTTTTTGACCCGCTTGTAGCCGACCTCAACCATCTCGGCGCCATGGTCAAAATCGAAATCACTGGCCTCAGGCACGCCCCGGATGGTGATGTGATGGAGGGTCACGCCAGGAGTCTGCGCAGCGTAGGCAAGCTCATCCTGAAGATCCTGATATAGTACGATACCCACCACCCGCAAAAGAACGCTGACAATGTCTTTGGCCTGACCATAGATCCCGCCAGCAAAGGCCACGTTCAGGGCATAAATGGTTTTGGCCCCCATTTCGATGGCCACACTGATGGGTACATTGGCGATCACGCCACCGTCGGTGTACTGCCAGCGTCCGTGCTCCACCGGCGGAAAGCCGCCCGGAAAGGCCGAACTGGCCAGAGTCGCATCCACCAGCGGTGCGCCCGGATCCTCGCCAAAGAGGTACAAGCTGCTGGTCTGCAGGTTGGCGGCGGTGACATACAGGCGGATGTCCGGGGGAAGATCGCCAAAGGTCTTTATCTCGGGAGGGATGTGGGAGTCAATGAACTCCCGCAGGGGTTCCTGGGCAAAAACGCTTGGCTTGCCGCTGATCACGCGCCACCCCTTGCTCATAATGCCACCCGGGATCACGTCCTCATTCTTCACGCCGCGCCAGATGTCGCATAGCCGCTCGGCGGCATCACCCGTTGGATCGATGGCCAGGAATGCGGCGTTCATCGCTCCCGCGGAACTACCGACCACCATGTCCGGCCGTATGCCTGCTTCGTAGAGAGCCTTGACCCCACCTGCCTCCAAAGCCCCTCTGCTGCCGCCACCACTGAACACAAATGCGATCATCTCACCCCCTCCTTCAGAAATGACAGATTGCCCGGCCAACCAACAGAGAAGCCCCTTCTCCCAGGCTGGGAAAGGGGCTCAGAGACTTTCATCGGGGAACAGAGTTGCGCGCCTAATCCTGGTGGGTGCGCAACGTCCGGCTGACAATGTCATCCTGCATCCGGTCGTAGCGGCGCCTCGACTTTTTCTTTCTTCGCCGGGTATCCGGCTTGACGGGAAGATCGACCCCCTGCTCTTCCATCGCGTACCGCAGCGCAAGCTCCATGGAGGTAGGACCCTCTTCCTCGTCTTCGTCCATCACATATTGATCGGTTGGCAGGTCCTTCATGCTCAGCGCGATGCGTCCGCGGCGAGGATCAACTTCGAGGACGCGCACCTGCACCTCATCACCCAGCGATACAATCTCTGATGGCCCACCTACGTAGCCGCGGCCCATCTCTGAAACATGGATCATGCCATCGCGCCCTGCCCCAATATCAACAAAGGCGCCAAAGCTCTCCAAGCGTACCACCTTGCCCGAAAGCAACATGTCGGGCTTGAGGCTGCGGATGTCCACCTCTGGAGGTTCAACCATGGTCAGGCTGATGCGGCGAGACCGCCGGTCAACGTCCTTGATCCAGACGTTGATCTGATCTCCCTCAGAGACGACGTCCGAGGGCTTGGCAACCCGCCCGGTCCCCATTTCTGAGACGTGGACCAGACCATCCGTCTCGGCGCCAATATCGACAAAGGCACCAAATCGCTCCAGGCGCACGACCTTTCCCTCAACCTGAAGGCCGGGCTCGAGATCCTTCCAGGAGTACTTGGACGGTTCCACCATGGTCAGGCTCAGCCGTCCGCCAGTCAGATCCACCCTCTTTACCCAGGCGGTGATCGTCTGGCCCTCGCTGAGCACGTCAGAGGTCCGCGTAATTCTCCTATCGCCCAGATCCGAGATGTGAAGTAGGCCATCTATCGGAGCACCGACGTCAACGATGGCTCCCGAGAGGATCACCTTTTTGACCGTCCCATCCAGTTTTTGTCCTTGGGTTACCTCGGCAAGCGAGATCGAGCTGTCAACTGTCACTTCATATTCTCCTAAACAGCAAAGTAGCGCCCAATTATACCTTGAGCCTACAGCGCTGTCAATTCCGAGACCTTCAAAGGAGCATCCTGCAGAACTGTAGGAGGGTGAGAGACCTGTCAGGGCGAACCGGGGTTCGTTGGAAAATCTGACAGGTCTGCCCCCATACTTCGAGCGACATACCCGTCAAAGTCCGGGAATAGGTTCTTGGCGAAACGTCCCACTTCTGGTATACTCCTGTCGTGAAGCAACCGAGACCCAAAGTTACCGTCGAACTGAAAAGCCGCTGGCTCATTGGCCTGCTGGCCACCCTATTCGTCCTACAACTGGTCATCCCCAGCCGGGTGTGGATGTTTCTCCTTCTGGGCATGGGGGGCGCGCTGGGCTTTAGCTACTTCTGGGCCCGACAACTGGCCGAACGGATGACCATCACCCGCGAGCAATACTATGGTTGGGTGCACGTGGGAGACCTGCTGGAAGAACGGTTCACCCTGGCCAACGACGCCATCCTGCCCGTCGTGTGGGTGGAGATCGATGACCAGTCCGACCTGCCCGGTTACTCGGCCCGCTCGGTCCGCAGCGCCGACGGGCACCAAACGGTCCAGTGGCGGACCGAAGGCATTTGTCGCCAGCGAGGCCTCTTTTCCCTTGGCCCCTGGCACGCGCGCACCGGTGACCCTCTTGGGTTGTTCCAGGTCAGCCTGAACTACCCCCAGAGCCGCACCATCCTCGTCTACCCGCCCATCGTCCACCTGCCCACACTCCGGCTGCCACGAGGTGCCGCCACCGGCGCCGGCCGCACCAGCCGCCGCGCCCTCGAGATCACGACGAACGCCGCCGGCGTGCGCGACTATGTCCCTGGCGACAGCATCAACCGCATCCACTGGAGGACGACCGCCAGGCAGGGCAGTCTCATGGTCAAAACCTTCGACCTGGAGCCCTCCGGAGACCTGTGGATCGTCCTCGATCTCGACGCCGCCGTCCAGGCTGGTGAGGGCGAGGAATCTACCGAAGAGTATGGCGTCATCCTAGCCGCTTCGCTCTCCAATCGAACCCTACGCCAAAACCGCGCCGTCGGGCTGGTGGCCTATGGAACAGACGCCGGGTTGAACGATGTACCTCCCGAGCCACGTCCAACCCTGGTCCTGCCCCAGAAAGGCACGGCCCACCAGTGGCGCATTTTGCAGGCGCTAGCCACGGTACGTGCAGGTGGGAACTGGCCCCTGGAGCGAGTGTTGGGCGAGATGGACCGCAACTTGGGGCGTGGAACCACGCTGGCCGTGATCACTCCGTCTTGCGATCCGGCCTGGCTCGCGGGCTTGTTGCCGCCCATGCGGCGTGGCGTGGCCCCCACCGTCGTGCTCCTCGACCCAGTTTCCTTTGGCGGCCACGGCAACCCGGACGCCCTGATCGGTGTGCTGGCCGACCTCGGTGTGCCTAGCCATCGAATCGTCAAGGGCACTCCCTTCACACCCATCCTCAAACACAAAC
>JASFHU010000511.1:0-4255 GCA_050123055.1 Anaerolineae bacterium | reverse complement strand
CGTTGTCGATGCCGGCGCCGTCGTGGGAGCCCGCGTTGCGGTCGCGCACCTCTGCCTGGAAGACCATCCGCTGGCGAAAGACCATCGGGTTCGAAACCTCGTGCGGGGCAAAGCCGGGCAGGGTGATATTGCGCCCATTCTTGACCGGATGGTCGTTGCCCAGGCTATCGTCGCCGGCGCTGCCATCCACCGGCAGCACGGCGATGGCAATCGGCGTGGGGCTCGGCGGCGGCGTGGCCGTCGGTGGGACCTGGGTAGCCGTCGCTGGGACCTGGGTCGCCGTCGGTGGGACCTGGGTCGCCGTCGGTGGGACCTGAGTCGCCGTCGCTGGGACCTGGGTCGCCGTCGGTGGGATTTGGGTCGCCGTCGCTGGGACCTCGGTCGCCGTCGCTGGGACCTCGGTCGCCGTCGCTGGGACCTGGGTCGCCGTCGGGGCCGGTGCGACCTCGGTAGCACTGGCCTGGGGTGTTGGCGCTTCCGCCGTCAGGGTGGCTGCGACAGCTCGCTCCACCGCCACCTGGGTTGCAACCGGGTCAGGCTCAGAGCCACCACAGGCAGCCAGGAGCACTCCCACCGTAACGAGAACCAGTACATAGAGTAGGGCCTTCTTCGTCATCTCTAACCTCCATCAAGACTGCTGAGGATCTTCTCCGTCTCGTCTGCCCAATGTCGGCAGCCGTATTGCTCGTGATCAATGATCTCCGACAGGAGCAACTTGTCCTTGTCTTCATTCTGCCCCTGGGCGATGCAGCTGGCGTAAGCCTCTCGCGCGGCCTCGTACTGGCCCTTGGCCGCTGGGCGGTCGCCTCGAATTTCCAGGAGCTGGCCGTGTTGCAGGTAGGTGGCGCCGAGCGTCGAATGGGCCTGCGCCAGCAGGCGGAACTGCCGCGCCTGCTCCAGGGGATCGAGCACCAGGCGCAACTCGTCTATGGCCTGCCCGTACAGCCGGTCAGCCTGGGCAACATCGGGCGTCGAGACCGACCGCAAAGTCTCGGCCTGCAGCCGGTAGGCGCCGGCCAGCGCCAGCCGGGCTACGATCTCGGTCAGCGGCTCGTTGGCCTGGCTGGCCTTGTCCAACGCCTGCTGGTAGTTGCTGACGGCCAGCTCCAAATTGGCCGGATCTGCCAGGCGTTCTTCGGGCGTCTGTTGGGTCTGGGCCATGTCCAGATAGACGCTGCCCAGCGCGATCTGTGCCCGCGCATAGTCCGGAGCGCTGGTCAGCGCCTTCTTCAGGGCCTCTTCGGCCTCGGCATATTGGTTCATGAACAGGGCTGACCGCCCCTTGAGATAGTAGAGATGCTCCTTACCCTCGCCCCGCTCCGGAAGCGAAGCCAGCTCCATTTCGGCGTCGCGCAGGAGGGCCAGGGCCTGGGCGGGCTCGCCCAGCAGGTCGTCGCGCAAACCCAGCAGCAGCCAGAACATGAGCGCCGCCCGGTCCTCGACGCGACCACCCACCGACTCGGCCGCCAGCGGGTCCTCCGTGAACCCCTCGACGATCGAAATCGGGTCGCCGAGCTGGTAGCGGCCCAGGACGGCCGCGCTCTCCCGGCCCACGCTGGGATAGACAAAGAACTCGGCCACAAACTGGGGCGGATCCTGGCGCTCGTCAATGTGGCCATAGATCACTACGTGGGCGTTGACCTTTTCGGCCAGTTGGGCGGCCGCCGCCGCCCGCTCTGGTGCCGTCTGGCCGGCGACCACACCCAGCCGGGTCCCCTTCTCTGTCAGCGGCAGGCCGTCGTGCCACAGGGCGATGTTGCCCCGCTCTGACGTATTGTTGGCCCCCTCGATGCTGTCCACGATCCACTTGGTGAGTAGCTCGCTCTCGTCGCTGCGGCCCATCTTCCCCTGCTCGTCGAGAAAGCCCACATCGGCGATGGCCACGTTGAATCGCTCGCTCATCTCGGCCGGTCCCGGTAGAACCAGGGCCAGGCCGGCCAGCACGGCAAGCAGCAGCAGCGGCACGACGATCAAGGGCACCAGCGGGATCGCCAGCGGTCCGATGCGCACCCTGCGGCGGGCCGGGGCCTTTGCTGCCACGGCAACCGCTGGCCCGCCGGGATCGACCGTCACTGGCTCGGCCGCCTCCAGGCGGGCCTCCGAAGTGCGCATAAAGAGCACCGGAATGGCCCACTCCCGCTCGTTGCCCTGGAGGTAGATGGCCATCCGCGCCTCCGTCAGGGCCTTGTCCACCGGGTACTCGTCGGCCAGCGCCCGGTAGAACTCGGCGGCAAAGGTCTTGGCCGCCCCGTCCGAGATGGCAGTCTGCATGGCAATGACGGCCGGGATCTGTTTGCGCACCAGGCTTTGGGCTATCCCGGCAAAGGGATCGCTGTGTGAGCCCTTGGCCCCCTCACAGGCGTTGAGCAGTGCCAGCTTTAGCGTCGGAACGTTGTGCAGCAGCGCGCCGAGAACCTCGCCCCGCACCGGTACACTCAAGCCCGCTTCGTCCTCAAAGAGCAGCATCCCGTCCTGCAGGTGCTCGTCAAAGGCGCCATGGCCGAGGTAGTGAAAGACGTGGTATTCGCGCTTGCGGAGCCGGTTCTGGAGGGTGGGCAGGGTGGCGTCCGTCAACAACTCCAGCTCCACGCGGCCTGCCGATTGGAGGTCGGTCAGGGCCTGGCTGAGCTGCAGCCACTCCTGGTCCACGTCCAGCGCGGGCTGGTCGCTCGGGGCAGAGATCATCACCAGGACGCGCAACGGCGGCTGGACGGCCAGGGGATGTACCCGCTCCGAGAGGTCCAGATAGCGAACGATGGGCGTTTTGGTGGACAGACAGAGAAATTGACCCCGGCTCGAGTCGTAAAGATACTCCCAGGGCAGACCGGCCAGCTCTGGCACATCGGTCAGAATGAGCCGTATGCGCAGCCCATCGGCGCCCTGCCGCTGGGCCTCATCCTGGCTGAGGCGCAGATGGCTATAGATCTCGTCGCTGAAAACGGCCTGGAACAGGCGCGTCCCAAAGGCCTTGATCTCATCCAGACTGGCCCATTCGTCGGGTCGCTCCTCGTACAACGACAGATCGAACTCGGAGCAGCAAGCTCGATCCAGCGGCGAGGCGACCACCTGGGCGCCATACCCGTCCGGCCGGGGCTCCAGTTCCAGATCAAAGTTCAGATAGGTTGGTTCAGCCATGATGTTAGGTCCACTGCTCGCTGGAGTTCAAGATTGGCTGGGGAAGCTAGATGCTCCAGGGCCAGGCCACGGGGCAGACAAACTGCCACCCCGTAGCATTGTACCAGGTGAGAGGTTATTTGTCAATTAAAACATCATTAAAATTAAGAAAAACGGGGTATTTGTAGAGGCATCAGTTGAGAGTTGGACAATCCTCCCGCAGGCTCGGTGACGGAATCGAGCGGATTCTGGCGAGTTTATGGCCACTAAGCTCCATGCTGAGCGAAGCGCAAGCCTGCGGGAGGATCAGATTGCCGGATGTTTAGTTGCTTTCTCTGTTAGCGTGCGAAATAGATGCACGGCTCCAGGTAGGGACAGGCGGTGCCGCCGCCGCCAATAACGCCATCACTGCGCAGGACGAGCCGCATGGGATCGCGGGGACAGTCCCGCACCAGGACCGGCTGCTGGAACGTGGTCGCCCCGATGGTCAAAGGATCTACCTCGAGTTCCAGGACCTCCATCCGGGTCGACTGGATATTCGCCGGACATCCCGAGGGCCACGCGGACCTTTCTCGGGGAACGAAGGAGGTTACAATCTCGGAACCGTCAACCAGTCTGATTGCCACCCGCTGCGTCTCCCGGTCCACCTGCAGCGTCTCGATCTCTCGTGCGGCCGCGGCCTGGGCCATCCCCGGTTCCCGCAGGACGGCATACTCGCCGGGCTCAACTTTTACCCAGCGGTCCAAGGAGCACCCGCTCAGCACAAGCCCGGCCAGGGCGAGCACCGTGATCGCCACCACGACGTTGGTCTTTTTTGTGCTGCTCATATGCCTGCCTCCCATTCGTACAACACTTTCAATCGCTTCAGGTTCCTGCTTCAGGGAACATAGACCGGCAGCTCTTGCACCCGATACACCCCGTCCTCGCTCCGTGCCACGAAAAACGTGAACTCGGACTGCGATGGCATGTCAGTTTCGCTCGCGCCGCAGCACGGACCCCGCACAAACAGCTCGCCTTCAGGCGTCGAGAACTCGACCATGAACTGGAACTCTGCCCCGGACGATGCCCGCTCTTGCAGGTGGGCGCTTCGAACAAGCAGGCACTGGAAGCCGTTCACCATGCAAGCATTCCTCAGAAGAGC
>JASFHU010000510.1:0-4258 GCA_050123055.1 Anaerolineae bacterium | reverse complement strand
CAGGCGTGCGCCCTGCATGACCAGCACGGCAACACGCAGCAGACCGGCCCGGGTTTCGAGGGCCAGGGACAGGGAGCGCTCGTGGAGGGCGATCTGCTCGGCAGTGACCCGGGCGTGCCAGGCAGTGTCCATGTCGCTGCCCCAGCCAACCCGGGTGCGAGCCAGGACCCGGCCCCACTGCGCCGTCTCGACGCGGGCATAGACAGAGACGGACTGATAGAACTGCCGCAAAAAGCCCTGGTAACCGGCCACGGCCTCGGCGATGGGGCCGGCGGACAGGGCGCCAAAGTCATAGTCTGCGCCCTCACCGGCTTGAGCCGGCTCGCCGGCCAGCGCGAGCTCGTCCAGCAGTGCCTGGAGGTCCGCCTCGGGTGGCCGGGCGAGGGGTGCGGTATCCAGGTCGTAGGCGGTATCGCTGGGGGGTGGGAGCCCGTCGCGGGCGGCAAAGCCGGCCAGCCGTCCCCCGGCACCCTCCAGGCAGCTCATCGTCGCGTCCAGGCCCGCCAGGGCACGGTCCAGTTCGGCGGCGGCCTGTCGCGAATCAGGCGCAAGGTCGACACGCCAGCATAGCGGGCCGGCGTCCTCAGGTGAGATCTGAAAGTCCTGGGTGCCAGGAAGATCGGGCTCTGGAGTCGCCGGCTGCTCTGGTGGCACCGGCAGCCATAGCCCGAACAGGTCCGGCTCGGGACCGGCCTGCGGGAGATTGATGGCGCGAAAGGCGGTGGCTGTGGTCATGGTACCTCACACCGCGCTCAGGACATGGCGCCCGGCCGGACCAGGCCGGTCAGCGCCGAGACGGCGGTCCTGAGCAGTTCGTTGCGATTGCTCTGGGCGCGCTCGACCAGTTGCAGGTGGACCTCCCACAGGGCTTCATCGATCTTGCCTTCGGTCTGTGGCACGCAGGCTACCACGTCGCCGTCGAGGTGGAGGATGGTCAGGGCACGCAAAGTGGCCCCGCTAAAGCCTTCCTCCTTGTCGTAGGCCACCGCGTCCAGGTCGTCGCTGACGTAGGTCCTGACCTTCAGGGTGGTGGCCTCGCTGGCGGCCTTTTGCAGTGTCTCGCCCATCTTTTCGACAAAGCCGCGCAGGGCGCTGGGCTCGCCGTCTTTGCCGCGAAACAGGTCGGCCAGCCCATAGTCGATCTCCCCAAACTCGGCCTGGGGAACGTCCGGAGCGCGAGCTTGTCCGCCCTCAGAACCCGGCGCTGCAACAGCCGGGGACCCAATTTCGGGCGTGACCTGGGTTGGTGTGTAGTTCATGGCGGGCCGCTCGTCCATGGCTTGCTCTCCCTCTTTGGGCAAGGGGAGCCGGACAGCGGGATCGCCGACGATGACAAAGTTGCGGGCATCGTTGTTGGCCGTCCACAGGCGGGCGACTTTTACTTTGTCCAGCGGCTCGCCATAGTGTTGGATATCGTCCAGCCTGGTGACCAGCCTGGAAGACATGGTAGCATAGCGAGCGTTGATGTACTCCATAGCGTGCCCGACGGGCATTCCGAACATCAGCGCCCTGAGCAAGCTCCGGAAAGCGGCCAGATCGCGGGCCTCTTTGCCAGACAGGCCTAACTTTTTGAAGGAGGTATCCCAGCCACGGTCGACGTGGCCGACGACCGCCAGGGCGCCGCCGTTGGGATGGCTCAGCAGGCGCCGGGGCAGCGGTGCGACCGTGGCATAGGGGGACAAGCCCAGCTTTTCGGGCCGGCCCAGTTCGCGGCGATGGACAAAGTCGTTCAGACGGGGTGTGCCGGCCCCGAAACAGGCAAAAAAGACGGCGATCGTACCCCACACTCGGGCCTCGGGACCGACGTCCTGGGCATTCAAGTACCACTCGGGCGGGATCGCCTCGAACCACTGGTAGCGGCCCGGCCAGTCGCCGCAGATGAGGCCGCCCTCGTGCAGCTTGTGACGCTCGGCGTCCCGCTCTGCGTCAAAGTGGGCGCCGTGGCTGGCCGTAAAGAGCAGGCTCGGGGTCTGGGCACCGCTCACGAGCTGTGCCAGGCGCGCCTTGAGCGCCTGTTCCTGGGGGACATTGTCTATCGTCCAGCCCCCGGCGGTCGCCAATTCCTCGGCCAGGGGATCGATCAGGTACTCGACGCTGCGCTCGGTGGCCAGGTCATCGTTGTTTCGCACGCCGAAAAAGGTCGCCCGGCGGGGCAGCCGGACCTTGCCTTCCTCCGACTGGACGACGCTCTGCGCGTAGCGCTCGTACTCCTCCGGCCTGTCAAAATAGATGCGTCCCACCGCACGCTGCACATCGAGCTGGTACTGGAACCTGTAGGGAATCGTTTCCGGGTCGCCGACGATGAGCACATAGAAGGGCATCTCGTCGGGCGCGGCCGGCCCGTAGCCCACGCCGTGACGGTCGCTGAACTGTTGCCAGGTCTCACCGGGGCGTAGCGTGTACTCTCTGTAGCGCTCCCCCGCCTCCTGGTGGCGGTGATCGAGAAGCCCTTTCAGGGCCTGCTTGATGTCCGGATCGGCGTCCTGGGCAAAGATCACAGCCCAGCCGACCTCGCCCAGATCGCGCGGGTCAAAGCCGAACTCTGGCGCATACGAAGCTTCCTCCTGGCTGGCCTTGTTGCCCAGGGTGGTGTCGTGGGCCGCATCACGCTTTTCGTCCAGCGCAGCCGCGCTCGCCTCGTCGAGCGACCAGGGTGGGTCCAGATATTCCCCCGTTGTGGCGTTCAGGCCATTGACATAGATCAGTTCACCGTTTCTCTCGTCCTGGGTGCCGTCTGTCTGGCTCATGTCTGGGCCCTCCTTTCCTGACAGCCCATTTGGGTCGCTTCCCACGATGGACACGAATGCCGATCATCTGTAGGGGTTGGGCACGCTGGTGGCGCAGCCCATGGTTCGCTCTCTATCCCGCAAATCCGAGGTTTCAGCCACCCATCCGCTGCTGGCAAAGGACATTATACGCGATCTTGCCGGGATTCGCAAGGGGGGAGGGAGGAGGATGGAGGATGGAGAGGGGAGGATGGACGGTGGAGGTTGGAAAATGGACCATGGAGGATGGAGGATGACAGAGAATCTCTTACGTTGGTGAGGGTTTGAGCCGCACCTCTTCGCCCTACGAGCGGAGGTCGGTGCGTGCCGCACCTCTTTGCCGTACGAGCGAAAGTCGGTGCGTGTCGCACCTCTTCGCCCTACGAGCGAAAGTCGGTGCGTGTCGCACCTCTTCGCCCTACGAGCGAAAGTCGGTGCGGCGGGCGAGCTGGGCCAGGAGTTGGGACAGGATCTGTTCTTCCGGCGCTGCGTGGAGGGTGATGGCACCCTCGGGGCAGACGGCAGCGCAGCGACCACAACCCTTGCAGTCCTCGCCGATGTGCGCGCGATTGCGGGTCAGGGAGATTGCGTCCACGCAACATTCGCCCAGACAGAGGCCACAGCCGGTGCACTCAGGACCGACCGACAGTCTGAGACCGGGCAGGCGCTGGACGGTATCCCAAAAGGCGGGCGGCCCGAGCCGCAGGCCCTGGCGCACAGAGCAGCAGCAGTCGCAGCAGAAGCAGATGGCCAGGGTGCGCCGGTAGGGGACGTCCAGCAACCAGGCATCGAAGGAACTGTGGACAATGAGGGGGACGAGGCCCTGGTCGATGGCCTGGCTGGCGTGCTCGAGGGCCTGGTCAGTGTTGACGGAGCGGCCCAGGCTCGGCGGGATGGCACTGGCCCCTCCTCCGAGAAAGAGGCAGCCAGGCCCGTGGGGGTGCGCCTGGCAGTTCTCGCCGAGACGGCAAAGGCATTCGTTAAAGATGACGCGATCGCGCGCTTGTTCGACGAGGGAGGCGAGGATGGGGAAAGGCAGGACGACGCTTTCGGAGCCACGCACGGCCTCTTGCACCGGGATGATGACGGCATGGTGGCCCTGGGCGTCAAACCAGGAACCCAGGACAGACCCCAGATGAGGCCAGTCAGACAGGCGATTCAGGAGCTTGCCCGAGGGCCAGAGTCGCATGATCGCGTCAAAGACGAATCTCGAGTGAGTCACGTTGCTGCCTCCCTTCCTGTGAGGCGCTGCAGGGCCAGCGCGGTGGCGCCAGGATCGTCGGAGAGGATCGCATCGCAGCCGAGGCGCAGATAGAGGCGCAGCCGGGGATCGGGGTTGGGGTCGAGGGGGCAGACGAGCTGGCCCCTGCGGTGGGCAAGGCGGACGTAGAAGGGGTTCAGCAGGAGCAGGGGCCAGAGGGGGCCGAGCACCTGGGCGCCGCGGCGGGGCCAGGGTCGCGAGAGCGTGATCCAGCCTATGGGGAGGTCGGGGG
>JASFHU010000509.1:0-4272 GCA_050123055.1 Anaerolineae bacterium | reverse complement strand
TTGGTCTGGGGGGACATCAACTGGTTCATAAACTCCACGGCCAGAGATTGGCGAGTTGGATCGGAAGCGATCAGGGCCAATGCCCATCCACGGCTGATCGGCGCACCCGCGCCATTGATCGCTGGGATGGGGGCCATGGCTGTGCTGGGCAGTTGGTCGCGGTCCGCCAGATAGTCATGGGCACTGACGTGGGTCAGTGTGGCGTCGCCGGTCAGATACGTGCGCCAACTATCGTCCGTGCTGTGGTAATTGAGGATGTCTGTTGGGAACACACCCCGTGACACCCCGTCCTGGTAGTACTGGAGCACGGCCGTCAGGCTGTCGAACTCCAGGAACGTGCCGTCGGGGTCACCGTCCGCAGGCCAGGGTCGCACGGCCAGGTATTGGGTCAAGAAATCGTCGTTGACCAGACCTGCCTGTCCGCCAGCGGGAAAGGTGTAGGGTTCGGGGTTGCTCAGCACGCCCGGCCAGGAACGGGGTGGAACAGTGAGCTGGCCGGCGTTGTAGGCCAGGTGGTCCAGGTCGGCCTGGAACTGCAACCCATACAGTTGTCCGTCAAAGGTGCTTGCTGCTCGGGCAAAGGGATACAGGTCGGTCACCAGGTCTGGCGAGATCAGGTCGTCCAGGGGCTGTGCGATGCCTGCCTGGATGGCCGCATCCAGTTCATCCACATCTACCAGGACCAGGTCGGGCAGAAGAGCCGGCACGACCGCTTCTGTAGTCAGCAAAAAGTCGAGGATACCCCCCTTGCCGTACGGTTTCTTGAGGATGAATTCGACTCTGGTCTCCGGATGACCGGCCTCAAAGTCCTCCACTGCTTGGGCCAGGATCTGGCCGTTGGTTATGGCTTGCGTGGGTGAGAAGCTTTCGGTGGTCCAGATGGTCAGGGTGATGGTGGATGGTGCTGCCGGCGTGGCATCGGCTCCCTCTGTAGGCGCGGCCGTCGGGTCGGATGGCGGTCCAGGCGTGTTAGTGGGTGCTCCCGGTACAGAGGTGGGCTGGGCAAGGGGCAGATCGCAACTCGAAAGAAGCGCCACGACGATGCCGGAGAGCAACAGAGTTGTGATAGCGAGCCACAGCCGATCGGAAGGTCGCATGGTGCTCACCGTAGGATAGTCTGGTCGCGCCCTGGTCCCACCGAAATGCAGGAGGCCGGGATGCCCAGCAATTCCTCGATGCGGGTCACATACCGGCTTGCCTGCGGGGGCAGGTCGTCAAAGCCATGTGCCTGGGTGATATCGCTGCCCCAGCCATCGAGTGTCTCATAGATGGGCTGGCAGCGAGCCAGGACAGTCAGATCGGTGGGGAAGACGTCGATCTCTTTTCCATCAAGTTCGTAGGCCACGCAGACCCGGAGTTTCTCAAACCGGGACAAGATGTCGAGTTTGGTAATCGCCATCTCGGTCAGTCCGTTCACTCTGACTGCGTAGCGCAGGCTTACAATATCCAGCCATCCGCAGCGCCGGGGCCGTCCGGTGGTGGTGCCGAATTCATCCCAGGGCTGTGCGCCCGTGCCCCTCAGCCGCTCGCCTAGCTCACCTGTGAGTTCGGTTGGCATGGGACCGGCGCCGACGCGGGTCTGATATGCCTTGACCACACCGACCACTCGCTGGATGTGCTGCGGACCGACACCCAGTCCTAACATCACGCCGCCGATGGTGGGATAGGAGCTCGTGACATAGGGATAGCTGCCATAATCCAGATCCAACAGGGTACCCTGGGCACCCTCGGCCAGGATGCGCTTGCGCGAGCGCAGTGCGCTGGCAATCTCCTCCGAGACGTTCGCGACGTGCGGGGCTAGTTGCTTCGCATACGCCACATAGTCCTCGATGATCTGGTCGATGTCGAGGGCTGGCTGGCCGTAGACCTTTTCTAGGACTAGATTCTTGGCTTCCGCCTGCTCGCGGATGCGCTTGGCCAGGACATCTGTGGGATGGAGGAACTCCTGAGCGCGGATGCCGCTGCGGGCGGCTTTGTCGGTATAAGCTGGGCCGATGCCTCGTTTGGTGGTGCCCAGGGCAGAGCCGCCCCGCGCTGCCTCGGCTGCCCCATCCAGGGCGATATGGTACGGCATGATCAGGTGGGCTCGCCCGCACAGCCTGAGGCGGTTGGGTGATACGTCCACCCCTCGCGCCGCCAGGCCATCCATCTCTGCCAGCAACTTTTTGGGATTGACCACCATTCCACCGCCAAGCAAGCAGGTGACGCGAGGATAGAGGATTCCGGAGGGGATCAGATGCAGGGCAAAGCGCTCCGTGCCCACGGTGACCGTGTGTCCGGCGTTGTCACCTCCACCGAAGCGGGCCACTAGCTCGGCCTCGGCAGCCAGGAGGTCGGTGATCTTGCCTTTCCCCTCGTCTCCCCATTGCGACCCGAGGATCACAGTAATCGACATCTGAACCTCCTTACTCTCCAAACAGCGGCACAAGGTCGAATCTGTTCACATCCACCAACCCTCTGTCGGTGAGCTTGAGTGCCGGGATCACCTCCAGGGCCAGAAAGGACATGGTCATCAACGGATCGGGTAGGGTACAACCCAGACTGTGGGCCGCTTCTGTCAATGCTTTCTCCTGCTCGCCAACCTCTTCCAGCGGCCGGTCCGACATCAGGCCGGCGATGGGCAGAGGGCAGGCGGCTTGCACCTCGCCGCCACTCACGACGACCTGTCCCCCTCCCATCTCGACCACTGCCGCGACGGCAGCCCGCATCTCGCTGTCGCTGGTGCCGATGACGCCGATGTTATGAGCGTCGTGGGCAACGCTGGAGGCGATGGCGCCGCGCTTCAGTCCCATGCCCTTCACCAGGCCCAGACCCATGCTGCCGGTACCGTGATGCCGCTCGATCACCGCCATCTTGAGCAGGTCACGGTCTGGGTCGGAAGTGACGAGGCCATCCTCGATCGTTGGCTGCAGCCGCAGCTCCTCCGTCACGACCTGGTCAGGCACGATGCCGATCACCCGTGCGGGTCCGTCGCCCGCGGCGATGGCGAAACTGAGGCTGGCTGGGTCAAGGTGGACGCTCGGTTGGACCGGAACTTGGGGCAGGCGGTCAGCAGAGAGAGAAAGGCTCCCACCCTCGGCGACCAATGCCCCCCGGGCGTAGACCTGCGCCACCTGCATCATCCTCAGATCGTCCAATACCACCAGGTCGGCACGATAGCCGGGAGCCACCGCGCCGACGTTCTGCAGACGGAAGTACTCGGCCGTGTTTATCGTGGCCATCTGGATGGCCATCATGGGCTCCAGCCCCCAGGCGATTGCCCTGCGCACGATATCGTCGATATGCCCCTCCTCGAGGAGCGTACGGGGATGGCGGTCGTCGGTGCAAAAATGGCACAAGCGTGAGTTGGCCGGCGTCACCAAGGGCAGTAATGTGTGCAGGTTGCGGGCCGTGGTCCCCTCGCGGATCATGATGTGCATCCCCCGCCGCAGTTTCTCGCGGGCCTCATCCAGTTCAGTGCATTCGTGGTCAGAGCCGACACCGGCAGCCACGTAGGCGTTCAGATCCATCCCCGACAGCCCCGGTGCGTGGCCGTCTATGGGGCGGCCATCTGCAACCTCGATCTTATTCAGTACCTCAGGCACGCGAAACAGCACACCGGGAAAGTTCATCAGCTCTGCGAGTCCCAACACCCGCTCGTGCGGCATGAGCTCCTCGAGATCGGCAGCGGTGAGTTCGGCGCCGGAGGTCTCCATGTGGGTGGCCGGGACACAAGAGGGTGCCATGACGTACACGCTTAGGGGCAGCCCTTCGCTGGCTTCCAGCATATAGCGCACGCCGTCCAGGCCCAGCACGTTGGCGATCTCGTGGGGATCGCTGATGACGCTCGTGGTTCCATGGGGCAGAACAGCTCGGGCAAACTCGGAGGGTTGGACCATCGAGCTCTCAATGTGGACGTGGGCATCCATCAGACCAGGGCAGACGAACCTGCCCGCCAGGTCCACGACCTGGCGGGCGCCATAGTCGCCAAAACCAAGTACGCGCCCATCGTAGATGCCAATGTCTGCCGCATGGATCTCGCCGGAAAGGACATTGACCAACTGGGCATTCTTGAGCACCAGGTCAGCCGGTTCTTCACCCCGGGCGACAGCGATCAGCTTGTCTAGGCTCATTGTTCAATCCTCCAGCCTTCTATTTGATCAGCGGTCCGGTAGTCACCCGTAACTCGTGGCCCAGGCGGCTGAGCAAGGCGGACCACTCCTCCATCGTCAGTCCAAACGTCTCGCTGTCAGGCTCGCCGGCGCGGCTGACCAGGTCGCGCAGTAGTGACTC
>JASFHU010000508.1:0-4276 GCA_050123055.1 Anaerolineae bacterium | reverse complement strand
CGATCCCTTCCTGCACGGGGATCTCTTTGCTAAACGCGATGGCGCCTACGGGGCAGATAGCGACACAGGCCTGTTTCCCATCTGGCCCTCCGCCGGCCTCGTCCCAATGATAGGGGGCATTGGCGCAGAGATCGCATTTACGGCTCTTGGCCTCGCCGCCGTATGCTTCGTCGGCGGCAAGGAAGGCCCGGCTTGGCGTAAAGGGGCAGGCCTCGAAGCAGAGGCCGCAGCCGATGCACTTCTCTTTGTCCACGATCCTCACGTTGCCAAAGTTGGCATCCGGCTCCAATGCATCGACCGGACAGACCTCCACACAAGCAGGCTCGACGCATTGGCGGCACTGCTCGATGGTCAGATCAGCGGGGTAGGACTCGAAAGAGTTCTGCATGATCTGGATCCTGGAGAGAGATAGGCTCTCCCCACCTTCGTGGATCAGAGAACAGGCCAGCATGCAGCTCAGACAGCCCTGGCATTTTTCGATATCCACCAGCAGATACCCGTCGGCCGGTGGAATCAGCGCTGCGGGCGTAAGAACCTGGGTTGGGACGGGCGTGTCGGTGGGCATGGGTGTGTTGGTTGGGGCCATCGTGTTGGTAGGCCGCGGCATGTCGGTGGGCGTCGGGATCTCGTCTGTCGCCCCACAGCCCCCAATCCCGGCCACTATCACGATCGCCCCGGTTACTTTGATAAACTCCCGGCGGGTAATTCCCCTCTTCCTTCCTTTTGGACAATCCATTGAATCCCCTTTCATTCCCTTTCTATCATCGGCAAGAGCCACTGCCATTCTCCGAGCTACACTCCAGACAATTCACTGCAACCAGAGGCAGCCCCAGGGAATAGAGCCGGCGAAGCAGGCCCTGCAGGGCGGCCTGGTCGAGGCTGCCGGTCAGGGTCGTAACCGGCGGACCATCGCCCTCGCACTCTACATCGATCGTCATCCCCCCGACCCAATCCGACCAACTCTCGTCGAGCTGTCCCGGCACCTTGATCTGATAGGTTGCCGGTCGATCCAGGCTCAGCTTCCGTCCGGCTTCTTCCATCGTCCATCGCCTCCCAGAGTTGTAGAACGAGCGCCAGGTAGCGCAGAATCTCTCCTGGGGTATTGGTCTATCAAGCCCCCAGCAAAAGTCTGGCTTCCTGAACAAGTATACCGGATCGTGGTAGTAGCGTCATCACCCGAAAGTGTGATCCAGGGGGTTAATTGTAGGCTCGGAGTATTAGAGGATCTATCTGATAGGGGCACCAGTTGAGTCCGATCCTCCCGCAGGCTTGCGCTTCGCTCAGAATGGAGCTTGGAAGCCATAAACTCGCCAGAATTCGCTCGATTCCGTCGACTAGCTGCGGGAGGATTGTCCAACTCTCAACTGGTGCCTCTATTAGGTGTGCCTAGCTTGTCCGGGCAACTGTGATCTCGGGCCTGCCATCTCGATAAAAGATCGCCACGGCGGTTGCCATCCCCCGCTCGTCGACGATGAACTCGAACTTGACATCGTCTTCGAGCCGAAAGCGCGTTGCGGTCATGGGCACCAGTTCCCAGGCAGCAGGCTGATCCAAGTATGTGTAGGTCAGTGTCCCATCCTCTAGGGCAAAGGATCGTTTGCCATATGAGCCTGCGTAGCGTGACAGCCTGGATTCTTCCACAGTGACGGGGGCGTATTGGCTCTTGACGATCTCCAGCTCCCATTCCACGGCTAGCTTTCGTGAGCCATCCCTGCCTTCAGCGACTACCTTCTCCAGAGCATGGAGATGCGCCGCCATGAGCGCATCTTTTTGGGGCACGGCAATATGGGGTTCAACACCTGTGGCCTCCCAATTCTCTTTGGTGACAGGGTTGACGGGGCGTCCGTAGGGTAGCCGCACCTGGAAGCCCCCTTGAATGGTCTCCGCTGTGACCGGGTGGGCAGCACCGATTGTGGTCTCGCCGACGAGGGTGGCTCGCGCCATGTGCTTCAGATTGTAGGCAAACTCCTCCGCCCCAGAACCGGTGGCACGGCTGGTCAGCACGTAGACGGGGATGCAAGGCAACCGTTTGCCTGGCACGTGCGGAAACGTCCAGAACTGCTGGTAGTCATCCGTCGGCCGGCGGTAGAAAGTATTGATGTGCCTGGGTTCCGGATCGAACAGGTAGCTCGTAAGGAACTGAACCATGCTTGGGTGGCCGCCGTGATTCTGCCGCAGATCAAAGATCAGGGCCTCACAGTGAGCAACAAAACCCATGGCGGCGATGGCTGTATCCCCGGCATATTCGCTGGGCACAAACTGTCGCAAGTCCATATAGCCGACATTCCCCCGCAAGCGCTCGACCTTTTCGAAACCAAAGTTGCTTGCCCGCGCCTGTTCCAGCCAGCGCGCCAATCGCCCGCTGTCGCCCTCGCCGTCAGGGTCGATGTTCGCCGTTGCCCGCTGTGGGTCGTATACGATGCTCCAATGCCGGTCGTTCGATATCCCCTGCAAGTCCTCCGTCAGTGTCATCGACAGCTCGTTGGGGTCGGTGATAGCGTCATAGATGCCCTGCTCCAGTTTGTCCTGGAGATCTCGGGCCATCTCCTGGCCGACGTCTGGAAAAACATACTTCTCCTTGGTCAACCTGATGATGTCCTGCACAACGGCCTGGCGGATTTCGGGTTCAAGGGTAGCTTCCACGACGTTCTCCTCCTTTAGCCTGCCCGCAATACCTTTTCAAAGAAATCGTACTGGCGTTCGACCCGCATGCCGGCCTTCTCGTAGAGCTGAGTGGCGCCGGTGGAACTCTGGGTGTCCACCTCCAGGGCTATCCTGTGTTTTCCCTGCCGGTAGAGCGCGCCGAAGCTGTGGTGCAAAAGCGCCAGCGCAAGCCCCCGGCGTCGCCAAGGGGGTCGTACCCCAACGACGTGGATCCAGGCCATCTCAGCATCCCCGGCCTCCCGGGGATTGCACAGACAGAAGCCGGCAATCTCCTCCCCATCCACAGCCACAAACCAGAAGGGAGCGGGATCATGGTCGGGGTCGCGGTCCAGCAGGTGCATCCACCGCTGAACCTCCTCCTCAAAGGGTCGCTCGACGTAGCCCCAGTTGTCGCGGAACGCCTCGCGCAGAGCCCGGACTAGGGCGCGCGCCTCCCGATCGCGGTCGAAGGGGCGGATGGTGATCCCCGGAGGCACAGCGGGCTGCGGAGGTGGCGCGTCCAGCTCGACAGCCATTCGATAGTTGTGGCGTGCCACCCTGTAGCCCTGTCCCAGCAGCAACTCTCTGGCAGCCTGGTCGGTGCTCAACCGCTGCTGCAACAACACCACCCGCTCACCGGTTGGCGCCTGGGGCATTGAGCGTCGGGCACGATCTTCGGCCCATCGGCAGAGGGTCGAGCCAATGCCCAGCCCCCTGCAACGTGGGTGGACGTCGGCCAGGACAAAAAAGAGGGTATGTGGCGCGGTGTCCTGGACCAGGGCGAACCCGGAGAACTGCCCATCAGGGTCAATGGCAAGCAGGGTATCAGTCTCCAGGTCAAGGCCAGGCGTCTGGAGAACACCGAAAACCTGCTGGGCCGTGACCCGCGGTTTCCCGGTCCGCTCGATGGAGCATTCATTGACCAGGTCGGCGATTGCCTCTGCATCCTCCAAGGTCGCCGGCCGAAGCCTGAACGATTCTGGATGCTGGTATTCTGTCATTTCACGATTGTACCAGCAAAGCGTGACTTTGCCAAACTGGACAGTTCCCCCCTGAGCAATACTCAGTATGGCGAGCAAGACCTGACAGGTTTGTCTGACAGGTTTGTCTGATTCAGACAGCATCAGTGTCATTCTTCGCTACATGAAACGTAAGTGCAGCGCGGTCGGCACCCAAAACCTGTCCGGTCTGTTCGTACATCTTGGCCCCCGCCACCTCCACCCCGCCCGAGCCCGATTAACACCCGACTCGAGCGCTTTGCACAGAGGCTGAACGACAGTATAATGGTGGCAGGGAAAGGATCGGGGATGCCCCTCTCAAGACACTGTCGCCACGGTCGAATTAATGATTTTCTTATGCGAATTCCTCACAATCTCCACGATTTTGTGCTACAATAGGGTCGGAAGCGGTTCGCTGGAAGTATCTGACCATGGGTGGACCACCACCGGTACCATCGACCTTCTGTTTTATGTCATGCTATTGGCGGAGGTCGTTGACTCACACAAGGAGACCGGCAAGATGAAAGCACTGACTCTTTTGGTTATGTTAACATTTCTGATCCTGTTATCCGGCTGCGGCCAGGCTGAGGCACCGGCGGCGACGCCTACGACGGCTGCGGTGGCGCAGGGACCAA
>JASFHU010000507.1:0-4276 GCA_050123055.1 Anaerolineae bacterium | reverse complement strand
CGCTCCTTTGCCCCCAACCGCTACCTGGAACGCAACCCGCCAGCCGGTGGTGACCTGGTGCAACAGATCCAGCGGCTTGTGCCGCTCGACACGCGGGTCTATGCAGCCAACTCGCCCTACCGGCTCGATATCCCGGTGCAGGCTTGGTGGCGCGACTCCGACGATCTCGCTTTCCTGACCGGAGAGGCCAGGGTCTATACCGCCCTCTCGCGCCCGCCAGCGCCCACCATTGCCGAACTCCGCACCGGCTCAGCCATCAGTTCTCCCTTGCCAGCCGAGGTGGCCGACCGATATCTGGCCCTGCCCGACGCCATTCCCGAGCGCGTCCTCGACCTGGCCCAGCAAGTGGCCGGCGATGCACCGACCCGCTACGACCAGGCCCGCGCCATCGAGGCCTTTTTGCGAACCTACCCCTACAACCTGGATCTGCCCGACCCGCCCGATGACCGCGACCTGGTCGACTATTTTCTCTTTGAGCTGCAAGAGGGTTATTGCGACTACTATGCCTCGTCGATGGTGATCATGGCCCGGGCAGTGGGGGTGCCAGCGCGCCTTGCGTCGGGCTATGTCCAGGGCTCCTTTGACCACGATGCCGGGCGCTGGGTAGTGACCGAAGAGGATGGCCACTCCTGGGTCGAAGTCTATTTCGACGGCATCGGCTGGGTCGAGTTTGAGCCGACAGCCGGCCGTGCGATCCTGACCCGGCCCGGAGGCAACACCACATCAAGCCCCTCTATTCCCGCCTTGCCGCCCCGCGCCAGGCCATGGTGGCAGCGGCTGCCCTGGGGGTTGGTCGGTATCGGCGCCGTCCTGCTCCTCCTGGCCGCCCTGGTCATCTGGATCTGGCGCCCGCGCCCGGCGATGGACCATGGGGAACTGGTAGAGAATCGCCAGGCACGCCTGCTGCGCTGGGGCGCGCGCCTTGGCCAGCCTCTGCGCGATGGGCAGACGGCCCACGAGTACAGCCAGACATTGGGCCAGACCCTGCGCCAAAGGGGGCAACATTCGAGATTTCCCCAGTCCCGCGAGGCAGCCGCAAAGGCCCCAGGCCAGGTGGAGTCGTTATCCGATGCCTTTGTCCGGGCTCAGTACAGCCCCGAACCCATCGACCCACGTGAGGGCTACCAGGTCCGAGCACTGTGGCCTCGCCTGCGCCGGCACCTAGTGTGGCTCTGGGTGTCTGTTGGGCGCCGGAAAGACCGAGAATCTGATCCTGTGGAGTGACACGGCATGCTACCGGACCTGTCCAACATCATCAAACAGTTCCAACTCGAGGGCGATCTTGTCGACGCTGAGCGCATTGACTCGGGCCACATCAACGACAGTTACGCAGTCCAGTTCCGCCACAATAGTGGCGCAAGCCGGCGCTATTTGCTACAGCGCATCAACCATCACGTCTTTGCCTCGCCAGAAAAACTGATGGAGAACGTGGAGGCCATCACCGGGCACCTGCGCACCAAGATCCTCGCTGCTGGCGGTGACCCGCAGCGCGAGACCATGACCCTCATTCCCACCACCGAAGGTCGGACCCTCTGCCGGACGTCAGACGGAGAGTACTGGCGGGCGGCCATCTTTATCGAGGGCGCCCAGACCTACGACCTTGCCGAAAGTCTCGAACAGGTCTGCAGCGCCGGCCGGGCCTTTGGCAGGTTCCAGGATCTGGTGAGTGACTTTCCCGCCCACCAGCTCCACGAAACCATCCCTCACTTTCACCATACCCCGAAGCGCTTTCGGGCACTGATCGAGGCCGTCGAGCGCGACGTGGAGAACCGCGCTCAGTCGGTGCGAGACGAGATCGAATTCGTCCTGCGCAGAGTGGCCGAGACGTCCATCCTACAAGAACTGGTGGATGCCGGCCAGCTCCCGCTGCGCGTCACCCACAACGACACCAAGCTCAACAACGTCCTCATCGACGATGAAACGGGCGACGGCATCTGTGTCATCGACCTCGACACCGTTATGCCCGGACTGTCTCTCTATGACTTTGGCGACGCCGTGCGTTTCGGCGCCAATCCGGCCGCCGAAGACGAGCAAGATCTGTCCCGGGTGACCATAGACCTGGAGATCTTTGACCGCTTCACCGAGGGCTACATCGACGCCGCCCGCGGCTTTCTCACCCCCCTGGAGATCGAGTACCTTCCTTTCTCAGCCAGGCTGATGACCCTCGAGTGCGGCATGCGGTTCCTCACCGATCACCTCAATGGCGACGTCTACTTTCGCATCAGCCGTCCCAACCACAACCTGGACCGCTGCCGCGCCCAGTTCAAGATGATCCGCGACATGGAATCCTGTTTTGACGAAATGATTCGTATCGTGCAAACACACCAATCTGTCTCTGATTTCCCAATTCTTTGATTCCAGGCTATAATCCCTCCATTGGATGCCCTGCAAAAAGGGCAAAAAGGTAGTATATGTTGTGTGTGCGCGAAGCGCGCACACACAACATATACTACGCCACTGACCTTTTTGCAGTGGAGTCTTCATTATCCTCGGAGGCAGACAAATGACCGACAAACCCAGAGAGCTGGCCGCAGACGAGCTTTGGAAGCCTTGCGACCCCGCGCTGCTCGACTTTGAAACCACCGCCTCTCTCCCTGGCGACACGATCATCATCGGCCAGGACCGCGCTGTTCAGGCTATCGATTTTGGCGTTGGCATCGCCAGCTTTGGCTTTAACATCTATGCTCTCGGTTACGCCGGGACCGGCCGGACCACCACCCTTCGTACCTACCTGGATCGGGTGGCCGCCAACCAGCCGGTGCCCAGGGACTGGATTTATGTCTACAACTTTGCCGATCCGAACCGGCCCAACGCCATCGCCCTCCCGCCCGGCACCGCGGTCGAGCTACGCCAGGATATGCAGGAGCTGGTCGGCGACCTCCTACGCGAGATCCCTCGCGCCTTTGAGAGCGAGGATTATGAAAAGCAGCAGGAGTCGATCGTCCGCGAGATGCAGGAGCAGCGCAACCAGGCCTTTGCCCAGTTGGAGCACCGCGTGAACGAGCGCGGCTTTACGCTTCTCAAGACAGCCATGGGCATGGGCATCGCCCCTGTGCTCAACGGCCAGGTGCTCACCCCTGAGGCCTACCAGCAGCTCGACGAGGACACGCGCCGGGACATCGAAGCTCGCCAGCAAACCCTGCAAAGCGAAATGGCCGAGACGATGCGCACGATCCGCGACCTTGAGAAGGCAACCAAGCGCCGCTTGCAGGGCTTTGACCGCGAGATCGCCGGCTTTGCCGTGGGTCCTCTCATCGAGGATCTCCAGAAAAAATACGGCCACCTCGACGAGCTTCCGGAGTACCTGGGCGCTGTCCAGGCCGATATCGTGGACAATGTGACCGGCTTCAAAGGCCAGGAAGAGGCTGCCGAGGGCCTGGCGGCCGCCATGCAGGCGGGTCAGCGCGAAGCCTTGCTGAAGCGCTATACCGTCCAGGTGATCGTCGACCATAGCCAGCAGCAGGGGGCGCCCGTCATCTTTGAGGCCAACCCCACCTATGGCAACCTCATCGGCCGGATCGAGCACCGGTCCGAGTTTGGCGCCCTGGTGACCGATTTCACCATGATTAAGGCCGGCTGCCTGCACCGGGCCAATGGCGGCTACCTGGTGGTAGAGATGGCCGGGCTGCTGACGAATCCGCTCGCCTGGGAAGCCCTCAAGCGTTGCCTCAAGAACCGCTGCATCCGCACCGAGGGAATGGGAGCCCAGCTCCAGGTGGTGTCAACGGTCACCCTGGAACCAGAGCCCATTCCTCTCGACGTCAAAGTCCTGCTCATCGGCGACCCCATGACCTACTATCTGCTGCACGACTATGACGAGGACTTTACAAAGCTGTTCAAGGTCAAGGCCGACTTTGGCGCCCATTTTGAGCGGACCCCGGAGAGCTGCCTCCACTACGCCCAGTTCATCGCAGCCCGCTGCGCCGAGGAAGGTCTGCTGCCCTTTGAGCGCCAGGCCGTGGGACGGGTGATCGAGTATGGGGCGCGGCTGACCGACCACCAACAGAAGCTATCCACCCGCTTTGGCGAGATCGCCGACCTGGCCCGTGAAGCCAACTACTGGACCAGACATCGCGGCGGCGAGTCTACGACCGCCCAGGACGTGCAGAAGGCCATCGACCAAAAGATCTACCGCTCCAACCGCGCCGAAGAGCGGATCCAGGAGCTGATCGACGAGGGCAGCATCCGGGTGGACGTCGCGGGCGAGGTCATCGGCCAGGTCAACGGCCTCTCAGTGATGTCGCTGGGTGACTATGAGTTTGGCAAGCCGTCGCGC
>JASFHU010000506.1:0-4278 GCA_050123055.1 Anaerolineae bacterium | reverse complement strand
TGGCTGCTCAAGAGCATTCCATTTCCCACCAACTTTTTCTACATTGTCTCCATCGCCGCCCTTGGGCTGACCGTCAGTTGGGGTTTTCTCGCCTTGACCCGCGAACCTGTCCAGGCGGTGGAGATCCCTAGGCAGAACAACCGCCAGTTCCTGGCCAAACTACCGGGCCTGGTCCGCCGGGACCAGAACTACCGCCACTTTTTGATCGCCCGCTCCCTCATGGCCCTCGGCGCCCTTGGAACCGGATTCATCACGGTTTCTGCCATCCGGCGGTGGGAGGTGGCCGACAGCACTGTGGGGCTCTACACCGCAATCTACCTGCTGGGCCAGACTGCGGGCAACCTGTTCTTTGGTTTTTTGGCCGACCGCTTCGGCCACAAGCTATCGCTAGAGATCGGTGCACTGATTTCGGCCCTAGCCTTTGCCCTGGCCTGGCTGGCACCGGGGCCTGAATGGATCTATGCCGTCTTTTTCCTGCTGGGCGTCAACCTGGGGGCGGTTCTGGTGTCGGGCATCCTCGTGATCCTCGAATTCTCGGAACCGGAGCGCCGGCCCACGTACGCGGGAATGGCCAACACCACCGTGGGGGTCGTCAGCATCATTGCCCCCTTGCTGGGTGCCTGGTTGGCCATCCTGGGGTATGGCTGGCTCTTTGCCGCCGGTACGGCCATCAACTTGGTCGCCGCGGCTGCCATGCACTGGTGGGTCAAGGAACCGCGCTGGGCAGAGACTGTCAGACTCTAGCCGGCTCGAGGAAAGACCATGACCGTACTGCTCAACGTCGTCCTGCCCGTCTTTCTGGTGGTCCTGGTGTCAGCCCTGGCCCAGACGCGCCTCCGCCTCGACGCGCGCACACTCTCCCGGATCGCCTTTTACGTCTTTTCGCCAGCACTGGTCTTTGATGCGCTGACCACGTCTGACATCAGCGGCGGAGAGCTCGGACAGATCACTATCGTTTTCCTAGCGATGACGGCGATCATGTGGCTTGTCGGCGAGGGCGCGACCCGTTTGTTGCGCTTGCCATCACCGACAGCCGCCGCCTTTCTGGTCTGCATCCTCATGATGAACGCCGGCAACTATGGGGTGCCGGTGAACCTGTTCGCCTTTGGAGAGCCTGGCCTGGCCCGCGCCTCCATCTACTTTACGCTGAGCGCGATACTGGCCGCCACGGTGGGCGTCTATCTCTCGGCCCGTGGCCGAACCTCTGCCAGCCTGGCCCTGCGTCGCGTGGTACAGGTTCCGCTGGTCTACGCCGCCCTGCTGGGACTCGCTTTCAATCTGGGCAACTGGGCCGTACCCGAACCACTGGCCAAGGCGATCCAGCTTCTGGGCCAGGCATCGGTCCCCATTATGCTCGTCGTGCTGGGCCTGAGGCTGGCGCAGGTACTCCAGAGCAGGCAGCGCCCGGCGCATCTGCCTGCCCTGGGGATCGCAACGGTGCTTCGCTTGCTCGTCGCGCCCGCCGTGGCCTGGGTGCTGGCGGGTGTGGTGGGCTTGTCCGGTCTAGCTCGCGACGTGACGGTGCTCGAGAGCGCCATGCCGACTGCGGTCATGGCCACCATCCTGGCCACCGAGTTCGAATCGGATCCCTCGTTTGCTGCCCTGGCGGTGCTGGTTACCACGCTGCTCAGCCTGCCGACCCTGACCATCCTCCTGAACCTCTTGCCTTGATGGGAGTAGGGAACTGTCTCACTGTCTCACTGTCTCACCGTCTCACTGTCTCCCTGTGCCCTCTCCTGGTTTTGGAAACAACCATCGAGTCCAGGCCAGAAGCGCCGGATTCGGCAATCCGGCTCGAGCGTTGAGGGATGATCAGGATGAGACTTTGACAAGCCAGAGGAGCAGTGCTATACTCTGCGAACTTGCTGGGGGCCACATTTTATGATAACCAATTATGACTCCACTGCAAAAAGGTCAGTGGCGTGGTGTATTTGGTTGCACGCGATCCACTGCGAGCCATTGCGGTCTACTAGTTATGGAACCTGATATGCTGCCGGGACAGATCAGGCCGATCGCCATCGGCATATTCCGCAGGGACGACCAGATCCTGGTGTTTGAGGGTTACGACCCCGCCTCGGATGAGACCTTCTACCGGCCCCTGGGCGGGGCCATCGAGTTTGGTGAATACGGCCACCAAGCACTGGCCCGTGAGCTCAGAGAAGAGATCGATGCCGAGATCGAAAACCTTCGTTACTTGGGCCTCAGCGAGAATCTGTTTGGCTTTGCGGGACAACAAGGTCACGAGTTAGTGCTCATCTACGAGGGTGAGCTGGTGGGCAGTACCATCTACGAGCGGGACGTGATGACAGGCCGGGAAGACGACGGCAGCCCGTTCAAGGTGCTATGGGCCTCCCTGGCGCGCTTTCAGCGCCGCGAGGCGATCCTCTACCCCGACGGGCTCTTGGAGCTGCTGCTAGCAGATGCCGATTCCGAGAGTGAGGCAAGGTGAGAAAGTCGGACCATCAGATCAAACCACGACGAGGAGAAGCCACGTGCGCTACAAATTGACCGTTCCGGCCCGTATCAACATCGTGGGCAACCCGGCAGATGCTAACGAAGGTGACTTTGCCACCATCTCTGTTGCCGTCGACATCCGCGCCGGCGCCCTGATCGAGCCGGACAACTACCTGGTACTGGAGGCGATGGAACGGACTGACGGCAGCTTTGACAGTATCCTACGTCAGGACTTTGAGCGCGATGCCCTGCCACTGGTCTACGACGGCCAGCTCGACCTGCTCAAGGGCGCGGTGAATCGCCTGCACGGCTTCAGTGCCGAGTTTCGCGTCAAGTTTGCCCAGCGCGGTGTCCGCCTGGCCACCTGGACCGACGTACCTCGCCAGAGCGGCCTGGGTGGATCGTCCCTCTTTGTGCTGTTGGCGCTGGCCGGCCTGCGCGAGTTCTATGACCTGGACCGGCAGGTGCACAATGACTATGTGCTCGCCGAGTTGGCCCAGCGCGTGGAGGCCAAAGAACTGGGCATCACCTGTGGTTTTGCCGACCGCTACGTGCCCCTCTTTGGCGGCGTCGCTTACCTGGATTACCGCGGCAAGCTGCACCACCGGGGGGTCTATGGGGAACCCTACGTCACCTACGAACGGCTGGACCCCTGGGTGGATGACCTGCCGCTGGTAGCCATCTCGACAGGGATCCAGCGCGATTCGGGCGACGTGCACGGCCGCATGCGGCCGCGGTACGTGCAGGAACACGACGCCTGGGCGTTGGAGGGCGGCGAGCCCCCGCCGATGGTTCGCCTCATGTCCGGCGCCTGGGAGACCGCCTGGCGCGGCAAGATCGCCCTGTTGGCCAGCGACTGGGAGACCTTTGGCGAGCTGATGAACGAGAACCATCGCTTGGTCAACGAGATGATGGCCTACTGCTGTTTCGAGGATGGCGCCGGCTGGGCCAACAACCTGCTCATCGAGACCGCCCTGTCCAACGGCGCCCTCGGCGCCAAGCTCACCGGGGCCGGTGGCGGGGGCTCGGTCTTTGCCCTGGTGAACCCCGGTCAGGAGGGAAAGCTGATGGAGCTATGGCGGCAAACCGCCATCGACGCTGGCCTGACCTCGGCCCGTATTTACCGGCCGAACATCTCGCGCCAGGGACTTGTACTGGAGGTAGAGTAACATGCAAGGTGTCATCCTGGCGGCGGGCTGGGGCAAACGCCTTCGGCCCATCACCCTCAGGCGCTCCAAGGCTATGGCGCCGGTACTGGGCAAGCCGATCGTCGAGCGGGTCATGGAAGGCCTGGTGGCGCAGGGGGTGGACGACTTTGTGGTGGTCGCCAGCCCTGACGACAGGAAGCTCGCGCACCACTTTGAACAGGCATCAGAACTCCAGGCCAGGGTACGGATCGTACACCAGCGGAAGCGCCTGGGCATGGCCCACGCCCTCAACTGCGCTGCACCGCTCATCGGCGGCAATTTCGTCCTCTCTGCCTGTGACAACCTCGTCGCCACCGACCAGATCGAGCGGCTGATGGCCGCCTGGCAACAATCGCCACGGCCGAGCGCCCTGCTGACCCTCATGCCGGTCGAGCCTGAGCAGGTGAGCAAGGGCGCCGTGGTGGACATGGAGGGTCGTTGGATCACCCGTATCGTGGAAAAGCCAAGGCCCGAGGAGGCCATCTCCAACATCTATAGCCTGCCCCTCTACTGCTTCACGCCGCGCATCCTGGACTACCTCTCCCAGGTTCCGCGCTCTCTCCGCGGCGAGTATGAGCTTCAGGATGCCATCCAGATGCTCATCGAGGGCGAGGGCCACGTGTCGGGCGTGATCATC
>JASFHU010000505.1:0-4307 GCA_050123055.1 Anaerolineae bacterium | reverse complement strand
TGGCTGGCCGGCGGGTCGCTTTCATGGCCGGACTGATGCTGGCCCTGGAACCCTACTACCTGGCTCACTCTACGTTCATCCACCTGGATGCTACGGTCACCAGCTTTATGTTTCTGGCGGCTCTGGCCTGGCTTGTATACCTCCTGGCAGATGGTGGACGAGGATTCCTGATCCTGGCGGGAATCCTGACCGGCCTGGCAATCATGACCAAGATCCAGGCGCTGTACCTGGTGCCTTATGCAGCCCTGGGGGCCGGTGTGACCTACCTGGTCCGAGTAGGCAGGATCTGGAGCGCGAGGTCCTGGCGCGAGATTGGCCGCCTGGCGGCAGCGTTTGGCGTGCTTTTGCTCCTGGCCGGGGTGACGGCCTTTGTGATCTGGCCAGTGCTCTGGGTTGATGGACTCGAAGTAGTGGCAACTGTGGTCGAACGGGCCACCGGTCACCTGAACCAGCCCCACCAGCTACCCACCTATTTCCTTGGACAGCAGTCCATACGCGATCCTGGCCCGCTCTACTACGCCCTTACCCTGGCCTTTCGGCTGCGACCGCTAACCCTGATCCTCGCCCCGCTAAGTATCTTGTTGTTGCTCCTGGCCTGGCACCGGCTATCTGCTCGGCAGCGAGCTGCCCTGACGCTGGGGATCGCCTACCCGCTCTTTTTCTTCATCGAGATGTCGCTGGGCAGCCAAAAGATGGAGCGCTACCTGCTGCCCATGGTCCCGGCTCTGGTCACGCTGGCGGCAGCGGTGCTGGTGGCTGGGGTGACATGGCTCACCAGAGGGCGCGCAACCCGAATATCACTGGCCATTCTGGCAATTCTGGTGATTGTCTTCTCCTGGCCTTGGCTTCGACTAGCACCTCATTACTCGACCTACTTCAATCCCCTGCTAGGCGGGGGGCATAGGGCTGTGGAACTCTTTATTGTCGGTGGCGGGGAAGGATTGGACCTGGCGGCAGACTACCTGAACGAGATGCCCGAGGCCGAGGACATGCGGGTGCAGAGCTTTTATCCCCAGGTATTCCGGCACTACTTTGTGGGTCACACCCAGAGCCTGCGATATGGCAGTTGGAGCGGGCTGCCACTGGATGCTCAGTATGTGGTTGTCACCTCCGCCCAGGCGCAACGGGGCATTTATCCCTCGACCCTGGAGTTCTTTTTGCCACGCCAGCCCGAGCACACGGTGAACATCAACGGCATCGACTATGCCTGGGTCTATCGCGTGCCACGCCAGGAAGCTGGCGCGCCTCCCCCAATCCAGCATCCGGTGGAGGCCAACTTTGAGCACCGCGTTCACCTGGTTGGCTATGATGCAGTGCAGGTGGACGATGAACTGCGACTCACCCTGTACTGGCAACTGATCGTCTCCATGGCTGAGCAACTACGGATCAGACTGCAAATGATAGACCGGGCTGGGCATCCGATCGTTGAGCAGGATGACCCGCCCGGATCGGGGGAGGCTACAGTCCTATCCTGGCCTGGCGGTCTGGCGATCCGCACGCAGCACACGCTCCACCTGCCCGAAGCACATGCCACAGGGGATTACGACGTGGCAGTCTCAGTTCTGGAGCGAAGCGAGGATGGGCAGGACCGACTGCTGGCACTGGAAGGCAAAGAGGGGTCCACAGTGATCCTCGGTCCGTTGTTGATGGGCTCCCCGTAGCGCTCAGGCACAGAGGGAAGGGTCAGAATGATTGTCCTACAGGTGGTGGCGCCGAGGGTGAATGCCGAGAACTGCGGAGCTAGCCACAGACATACAACCAAATCAAGGAATCGAAGAAAGGGGTCATGAGTCATGATACAGGCTGATTCGCATCTTTCCACCAACGCTTTCCGGGAGAAGATACTGCCCTTGCGCGCCAGGGCCCAGGTACGCAATGCCTGGCTCAGGCAGCGCCTGGATGAGGTTCTGCCCGAGCTCATGCAGCGCGAAGGTTTTGATATGTGGATCGTGGTCGCCCGCGAGTACAATGAAGACCCGGTTATCATGACCCTGCTGCCCGAACCGGCCATGGCGGCGCGGCGGCGGACCATCCTGCTGTTCAGCCTCCAGGCAGATGGGGGTCTCGAGCGTTTGACACTGGATCGGTATGGACACGACGGTTATTACGAAGCCGCCTGGGATCCCGACGAGGAGTCGCAGTACGACTGCCTTGCCCGGGTGGTCCAGGAGCGCGACCCACAGGTGATCGGGCTCAATATCTCCGAGACTTTTGCCTTCGGCGACGGGTTGACCCACGCCGAGTACAAGAGTATCGCCGCAGCCCTTGGCGAGGAACCCATGGCGCGCGTCCAGGGAGCCGAGCGCCTGGCCTTGGGCTGGCTGGAGCGCCGGATCGAGCCAGAGCTGATCGTCTATCCAGGCATCGCCGAGATCGGGCACGCCATCATAGGCGAAGCATTTTCCAGCCGCGTCATCCAGCCAGGGATCAGCACCACGGACGATGTGGTGTGGTGGATGCGCCAAAAGATGCTTGACCTCGGCCTGCGGGCGTGGTTCCAGCCCACCATCGACATCCAGGCGCCTGGAGAGCCCTTTGGCTCCATTGCATTGAAAGACAAAGAGCGACGGCGGGAAATCCTTCCTGGCGACATGTTGCATTGCGATATGGGTTTCTATTACCTGGGACTGGCTACCGACCAGCAGCAGTTGGCCTACGTACTCAAGCCTGGCGAGACGGATGCGCCTGAAGGGCTCAAAGCCGGCCTGGCCGACGGCAACCGTCTACAGGAGATCCACATGGCGGCGATGCAGGTGGGCAGAACGGGCAACCAGGTACTGAAAGCTGCTCTGGAGCAGGCCAAGGGGGAGGGCATAGAGCCGATGATCTACACCCATCCTCTCGGCTACCATGGTCATGCCGCCGGGCCTACCATCGGCCTGTGGGATCGACAGGAGGGCGTACCCGGCCAGGGTGATTATGAACTCTTTGAAGACAGTTGCTACGCCATCGAACTAAACGTCAAAAGAACCGTCCCCGAATGGGACGGGCAGGAGGTCCTGTTCGGCCTGGAGGAGGATGCTGTACTGGCCGGGTCTGGCATCCGTTGGCTATCGGGCCGCCAGACCGAGTTCCATCTCGTCGGCTAGCACGCTGAGTCTGCGCCCCCAAAGATCTCTGCCTGGCGTGGGTTCATGAATTGCTGAACCTCTAGCGTATACCCGCCTGGATCTTGTAGGAAGAAGCACTGGATCCCGATCTCGTGCCTATGCTCCAGCGCGCTGAGCATCCTGACACCCTGGCTCTTGAGATGCTCGTACCAGGCTGCGACATCGTCCACGACCAGGGTCACCAGCACCGCGTTTCTTTCCTGAGGCGAGTGAAAACCCTTCTCACCGGCTACGATGCCCACATAGGCAGTGCCGCCAGCGCGATAGATCTTGGCCCAGCCCTGATCCTCCACCAGCTCAAAGCTCATGGTCTCCTCGTAGAAGTTGGCAACTGGCTCGATCTGGCGATAGTAAAGAAACGTGATCTGTGATTGCACACCCTGCAAGCCCTTCATCTTTGTCCCCCCCCCTTGAAACTCATTCCCTGTTCAGGTTGTATCTCATAATGGCCGCATGTTTGCCGCCCTTGACACGTTCCGCCGAGTAGACGTCTCCAGCTGGTCCCTGCGCCTGGCGCGTGATGGCGCTTATGGCATCCAGATCCTTCCTGTCCAGGACGAAGCCAAAGACGCGCAGAGTATCAGGTAGGTGGCGGGCATGGCGGGCGCCAACGATGGCCGCTGCTACGCCCTCTTTCTGCAATACGTACCGGACGGCAACCGTCGGGATACTCGCCTGGTGCTTGTCCGCGATCGCCCTCAAGGCCGCCAGCAACTGCTGGAACAGATCCCAGCCACCGAAATCCTGCACCATCAGGCCGTACTTGGTCAAGGATCGATTTTCGTGTGGAGGCTGCGGCTCCGGCACACCCAGGTAACGCTCAGACAGGAACCCCCCGGCCACGGTCCCGTAGCACAGCAGCGTGATGCCATAGCGCTCGCAGAGCGCGCTCATGCCCCGCTCCGGCCGGTGATCCAGCACCGAGTACTGTACCTGGTTGGACACGACGGGCACACCCGCCTCCAGGAGTTCCTCCAAATGCGGCACGTCAAAGTTGGTCACAGCGATCTCCTTGATCTTGCCTGCCTGCTGCAGGTCCTTCAGGTGCAAGGCTGCCTCCACATAGCCCGGCTGCTCATAGTCCCACCAGTGGAATTGCACCAGGTCCAGTCGCTCGACATCCAGCCGCTTGAGGGAGCGGTCTATGACAGCCTCTACGTCCCGCCGGGTCAGCGTCGGCAGTGTGTCCAGATCGGG
>JASFHU010000504.1:0-4310 GCA_050123055.1 Anaerolineae bacterium | reverse complement strand
GCGGGGACGCACGGCGCAGCTCCTAGTGCAAGGACCCAAGGGCTCAGGGGATGCGGTGGAGATCGGCTACTTGGGGGAGGTCAACCCTGCGGTGCGGAAGGCCTTTGGGTTGCCTGACTGCCGCGTGGCTGCAGCCGAACTGGACCTGGATGCGCTCTTGGGCCAGGTGCCGCCAGCCTGGTTTGTGGAACCGATCTCACCCTACCCGGCCGTGCTGCAGGATCTGGCGGTGGTGGTGGACGAGGAGGTTCCGGCGGCAGTCGTGCAAGACCTGATCAGCAAGGGGGGAGGTTTCCTGCTGAAAAAGGTAGATCTGTTTGACGTGTATCATGGCGATCCGGTACCAGAGGGAAAGAAGAGCCTGGCGTATGCTCTCACCTTCCAGGCGCCCGACAAGACCCTGCGCGATGCCATCGTTGCAAAGCAAGTGAAGCGAATCGTCAAGGGGCTGCAAAGGGAGTTGGGAGCGGAGCTCCGCAGCTAGTATCCGGTGCGCAAAACACTCAAGCCGCCGTACCCGGGGCCTAGAGCGTTTTCACACCGGCGGCTAGCGAGAGTATATATCTCGAACGATTTCGGTGCCCAGGGCCCCGCGCGCCCCGGGCACCTTCATGCGGAAGACAGGGTGTGACAAATTTCCCAAAAATCGACTTTAATGGTACAATTGCTGGCGTAGGGCATTTTTCAGACTAGAGTTGGTCAGAGCATCAACCCAATCGCACAGGCAGCCAATGCCAGACACCGTCAATCCTTACATACCGGGCCAGCCGGTCGATATCCCTGAGCTTTTCTTTGGCCGCCGAGACGTACTCGCTTCCATCCGGGAGCATCTCCACAGAGAACGGCGCGTCTTTGCCGTGGCGGGCGCGCCACGGATGGGCAAATCCTCCCTGCTGCGGCAGCTAGCCAAACATCTTCCGGAAGAGTATAGCGCGGTGCGCATGGATCTGTTGGAGGAGGAAGCGCAGCAACTCGACTGGCTTCTGTGGCGTGTGGCTGAAGCCATCAGCCTGCGGGTGCCTCGTGCCGCGGATGGGAAGCGACTTGAGCCAGCATGGGCTGACTTTGAGGGGGGTACAGAGTTCTTCCTGGAGCAGTTCTGGCCCCAAGTTCGAGATCCCTTGGGAGAGCGATGCCTGGTCCTGCTGCTGGATGACCTGGACAGTCTGGCTGGCACTGAAGGGGCGCTACTGACCTCGTTCGTCCAGATCCTGGAAGCGTGGCGCGCGCGAGGCGGAGACGTAGCACTGGTCGTGACCATGTCTGCGGCGCGGCAAGATGATCTCTTGCGTGAGTACTCTCGCTTCTTCGGCGGGGCACTGACCTATTTGTTGGGGCCGCTCAACAGTGAAGAGGCTAGCCGCCTGATCACCTGGCCTGTGGATGGCGTCCTGACTTACGACTATGGCGTCGCTCGACGGATCATCGAGATCACATCCGGACAGCCCTACTACCTGCAGTTGCTCTGTTTCGAGATCTTTAACCGTTGTGCGGCCGCGGGGTGGGTAAATCAGCGGGATGTGGACCTGGTTGTCGAGGACCTCGTCGGGCGCGAGATTTCGGACTTTCGCCAAATCTGGGACGAATCCTCGCCCCAGGAGCAGGCTGTGTTGGCTGCATTGGTCTCTTTGCGCGGGGCCAGGGGGGTGGCAACCGTTCAGGAGGTCCGAACGATCTTGAACAAGGCGGGGGCAAGGGTCGAGCGAGAGCAGGTCGCCAGTGCCCTTGAGCGCCTGACGGAGCGGGGCATCCTCGAGCGCCTGGGAGCGCTGAGCTATCGCTTTCGGGTGGCCTTGCTGCGGGACTGGCTGTGCGAGCGCCTTGACCTCGAGGAGGTGGTGCGCAATACGCGTTGGGAAGCGGTGGACCTTTCGGTGGGAGCGCGTGGGCAACGGGTGCTCAAGCTTTCCACAGGTATGAGACTCCGGGATAGAGCGGCGGGACGAGCCCGGCCGACCCCAGCACAGGTTGCCGTTGATGAAGCGGAGGAATCCCGGGCGGGCGGAAGACGGTGGCTGTGGATCGGACTGGCGACGGTCCTGGTCGTGGTATTGGTGGTAGCCCTGGGGGCTATCCTGTTCTGGCCGGCGCCAGCCGAGCCGACGCCGACAGCAGCTCTGGCTGCACAGCCGATGGTACGCCCGGACACAGCGACGCCCACACTGACTCCTGTGCCTACAGAGGAGGAACCGACGGCGGCCCCGCCGACCGACACACCCATCCCCCTGCCGACCGATACGCCCTCGCCCACAGCGCCTGTGGTCGTTGCCAGATCGGTGCCTTCCATCGCCTACCAGTCGCGCGAGGCGGGAGAAGTGCATTGGTCTGTCTATGTGATGGATAGTGACGGCAGCAATCGCACTCGCCTGGCAGTGGGCCAGTCGGGCTTTCTGTCCGCGCCGACCTGGGCCCCAGATGGCTCGGCGCTGGCCTTTGCCTCCGATCAGGGTGGCCAGCCCAACATCTGGGTGATGGATCTGGAGGGTGGCGAGCCGGTCAATTTGACGCAGCACGATGCCAAGGACCATTCGCCGGCCTGGTCACCAGATGGAGAGTGGATTGCCTTTGCCTCGGTCCGGGATTCGCTGTACTGGGAGCTGTACATCATGAGGCCGGACGGTTCGGACGTGCAGCGGTTGACCTGGTGGGAGGATGCATCCGATCTCTCGCCTAGCTGGTCGCCCGACGGAACAAAGCTGGCTTTTGCCTCCAAGCGTGACGGAAACTGGGAGATCTATATCATGGACCGGGAGGGGGGCAATCTCACACGCCTGACCAACCACGAAGCTGACGACACCAGCCCAGCGTGGTCACCCGATGGAAGTCGTATCGCCTTTGCCAGCACCCGGGACGGCTATGCTGAGATCTATGTGATACCGATCGTGGGCGGCGAGGCGGTGAACGTCAGCAATGCACCCTTCTCCAGTGAGCATAGTCCTACCTGGTCTCCAGATGGTGGGCGGCTCGCATTCTATTCCGACCGCGACGGGGAATGGGACATCTGGGTCATGGCCTCTGATGGTTCCGAGGCGGTCAAGCTGACGGGCGACAACAGCAACGATCAGGCGCCGGCTTGGCGACCCTAGCCTTTGAAGTATTCCACCTGATCGTCACGAGCATTCTGGTACCAGCCGCGCTCGAGTCCAGCGACCTCGCACGAGTCGAGGGCGGCCAGGTACTCATCGGCAGTGATCTTACGGCCGAGGAGCGGGTCGCCCACGGCCCGGTGAGCGGGGAAGTACTGATCCATCAGGCTGGTGTGGACCTGCGGTGAGAGCTGCCGGGCGATCCAGTGCAGCACCTGCCTGGTGCCTGCCAACCCCTCCGGCAGGACCATGTGGCGGATGATCATTCCTCGTTGGGCGATGCCTTCCCGGTCCAGCACCAACTCATCACCTACCTGGCGATAGATCTCCCGCAACGCTGCCCGATTGTGCTCGACATAATCTTGAAAGCCGGACAGGCGATGGGCGGTGGCCGCGTCCGAGTACTTGGCATCGGGCAGCCAGAGATCGATGACCCCCTCCAGAAGGCGCAGAACCTCCACCCGCTCGTAGCCACTGGTGTTGTAGACCAGCGGCAGGCATAGCCCGCTGCGGATGGCGTAGGGCAGGGCAGACAGGATGTGGGGTACGAAGTGGGTGGGCGTCACAAAGTTGATGTTGTGTGCCCCCCGGCGCTGGAGTTCGAGCATCATGCCCGCCAGCCGCTCACAAGTTACCTCTTTGCCGTGACCCAATTGGCTGATGGGATAGTTCTGGCAAAAGTGACAGCGGCCGGTACAGCCGGAGAAAAAGATGGTGCCTGAGCCCCGGGCACCGCTGATGGGTGGCTCCTCCCAAGGGTGCAGGTTCCAGCTTGACAACTTGGGAAGGGTACCCATGCGGCAGATGCCGCTCTCGCCGCTGAGGCGATCCACGCCACAGCGATGGGGGCACAATTCGCAGCGGGCCAGCACGGACCAGGCGGCCTCGATGCGGCGGTCGAGTTCGCCGCTGTGATAAAGGCATAGATAACCGGGCTCAGCCATGAAGCAGGCTCTCTCCTAACAGACAAGCTGGCAGCATTATAGAGCGGAAGGGGCAACCTGTCAACCAAGCTGAGCCTCGACAGCAACCACTCAAGGTAGCCGTTTTGTGCTTGACACAGCTAGTATGACGGTCGTGGTCGCCTCGTGCGGCGACGTCGTGGCTGTCAACTATGGCGTAACCCCGGCAGACAGGCTTCGACACCAGCTCGACGAGGCAGAAGACGCCTGCGAGTGACAGTAGCTGAGATCTGATTCAGCCGGGAAGATGAATCGCTGCCCC
>JASFHU010000503.1:0-4327 GCA_050123055.1 Anaerolineae bacterium | reverse complement strand
GAGGTGGAGGCTGGCCCGGAACAGATCGCGCCGCTGAATCCAGACGTAGTCATTGTGCGGAGCTTTATGCAGGAGAAGCTGGGCAAGCCGCTGGAGCAGGTCGACATCCCGGTGGTCTATGTGGACCTGGAGACGCCGGAGCAGTACTTTCGCGACGTGATGGTTCTGGGCCAACTGTTCGACAACGAGGCACGGGCCGAGGAGATCCAGGCCTTTTATCAGGCCCGCCTCGATCAACTGGATGAGGGGCTGGGCGGGCTGGCGGATGAGCAAAAGCCCCGCGTCCTGATCGTGCAGTACAGCGACCAGGGCGGCGAGGTGGCCCTGAACGTGCCCTCCGCCTCCTGGCTTCAGACGACCGAGGCCGAGCTGGCCGGCGGTCTGCCCATCTGGAAAGAGGCGGCCCAGAGCGGCGGCTGGACGGTGGTGAGCTTTGAGCAGATCGCCGCCTGGGATCCGGACCAGGTGTTTGTCATCTCCTACGGCGCCGATCCTGCCCAGGTGGTGGCCGAGCTGGAGGCCAGTTCCCAGTGGCAGGCGCTCAGAGCGGTGCAGGAGGGCCAGCTCTATGGCTTTGCCGCCGACGTTTATAGCTGGGACCAGCCCGATCCACGTTGGATCCTGGGCACCACCTGGTTGGCCAGCAAGATCCATCCCGGACGCCTGGAAGGGTTGGATCTGATGGACGAGGTCTCCCAGTTCTTCGGCCAGATGTACGGGCTGGACGATGCGTCGGTCCAGGAGCAGATCGTACCCCTCCTCAAGGGAGACGTGGAATGACCACGGCTCGTGGCGCTGAATCCCCGGCGATGGGGCTTGCCGGCGAAGCCTACGCGCCTCCAGGGACTGCCAGCGGGGGACTGGTAGCCTCCCTCCGGCGGCGGCCTTTCCTCCTGTTGGCCCTGGCCCTGCTGGCCCTCCTGGTCCTATCGCTGTTCATCGGGCGCTACCCGGCTCCCTACTGGATGTCGCCAGCGACCCTGTGGGAGGACGAGATGGCCCGCAATCTGGTGCTCAACCTGCGCCTGCCGCGGGTCCTGACCGCCATCTTGCTGGGCATGGCCCTGGCCGCCTGCGGCAGTGTGCTGCAGATGATCTTTCGCAATCCGCTGGTGGAGCCTGGCCTGCTGGGGGTCTCGCAGGGGGCTGCTTTTGGGGCTGCGCTGAGCATCATCTTTTTGGGCGGTTCCGCCCTGCTCATGGAGGGGGTGGCCACCTTTTTCGCCTGCCTGGGTCTGGCTGTTTCCTACCTGCTGGCCCGGCGCGTCCGCTATGGAGGCTGGATCCTGCGTCTCGTTTTGTCGGGCATCGCGGTGTCGGCGCTCTTTGCCTCCGGGGTGGGGTTGCTCAAGTATCTGGCCGATCCCCTGACCCAACTGCCCGAGATCGTCTTCTGGATGTTGGGCGGGCTGTGGGGCGTCACGTGGAGTGACCTGCTTTACCTCCTGGTGCCGGTCACGGCCGGGCTGGTGGTGGTCTATCTCATGCGCTGGCGGCTCAATCTCCTCTCCCTCGACGATGACACCGGTTTTTCCCTGGGCGCCTCGCCGGGGCGGGAGCGGGCGGTGGTGTTGGTGGCCGCGGTGGCAGCCACCGCAACCGTGGTGGCCGTTGCAGGGGTGGTGGGCTGGATCGGCTTGCTCATCCCCCACGTCGCCCGGCGCTTTACCGGGGCTGATGCCCAGCGAGCTGTGCCGGCTTCGATTCTGTTAGGCGGCATCTTTGCCCTGGTTTGTGACGACCTGGCGCGAACGCTGCTGCCGGGCGAGATCCCGCTGGGCATCCTGGCCTCCTTCTTTGGCGCGCTGCTGTTCATGGCCATGATGCTTAGCAAGAATATCCGGGTGCAGAGATGACCACTACTCTGACAGACCTGACAGGTTTTCCCAAACCTGTCAGGTGTCGAAACAGCAAACCTGTCAGGTCTCAAAGCAGGGAGCAGGGGATCCTTTCGATCTCTGGCCTGTGCTTCAGTTACAACGGGGCCCGGCAGAGTGTGCTGCATGACCTGTCTTTAGAGATCCCGGCCGGCACGGTCACGGCCATCCTGGGGCCGAATGGCTCGGGCAAGACGACGCTGCTGCGGCTGCTGCTGGGCGTGCTGCGGCCCAGCCGGGGGCAGATCCGCCTGGGCGGGCTGCCCCAGGCCAGCTACTCGCGCCGCGAGCTGAGCCGGTTGGTGGGTCTCGTGCCGCAGGACGAGCACATCCCCTTTGATTTTTCGATCCTGGAGTATGTCTTGCTAGGCCGCGCGCCATACCTCGGCCCACTGGCCATGCCCGGACGGGCGGATCACCAGGTGGCCCTGGAGGCCCTGCACACCGCCGGGCTGAGCGGCATGCACGACCGGCCGCTGCCCACCCTCAGCGGCGGCGAACGCCAACTGGCTGTCGTGGCGCGCACCCTGGCCCAGCAGCCGCGAATCCTGCTGATGGATGAGCCCACGGCACACCTGGACCTGAGCAACAAGGGGCGCTTGCTGGAGATCATGCGCCACCTGGTGGAGCAGGGAACCACGCTGGTCCTGACGACCCACGACCCCAACCTGGCCTCCTTACTCGGTGGCCACGCCGTCCTGATGCGCCAGGGACGGGTACTTGACGCCGGTCCGGCCGGGGCCGTGCTGAGCAGAGAGAACCTGGCGGCCACTTATGGCGTGCCGGTGCAGGTCTACGACCTGGAGGGCCGGCGTATTATCCTGCTGTCGGATGGCTGACCGGGGTACCAACCGGAGAAAGGACTGAACCATGCGATTGGAAGAACGAGCGGTCTCTGAGGCGGAGGGCACCATCCTCCTGCATAACGTCGCCGATGCCGGCGGCAAGCGGACGCTGAAAAAGGGCATCCTCCTGAACAGAGAGCACCTGGCCCAACTGTCCGGGATCGGGCGTGACACCGTGGAGGTTGTCGTCCTGGAAGCGGACGATGTCCACGAAGACCAGGCCGCCCTGGCCCTGGCCGAGGCGATGCAGACGGAAGAGTTGTACCTGTCGCGGCCTATGGGTGGCCGAGTCAACCTGCGCGCCACGGTCGACGGCATGTTGGTGGTGGATGAGGGGCGGCTCCTGGAGCTCAACACGCTGCCCGGCATCACCCTGGGAACCCGCCGCCAGCACACGGTGGTGGGTCCGGGCCAGGTCACGGACAACATCGGCACCCTCAAGATCATCCCCTACGCCGTCCATCGCCGCGACCTGGATCGCGCCCTGACCCTGGCCGCGGCGCGTCCCGGCATCGTCGAGGTCCGCGCCTTCCAGGAGGGGCGGCGGGTGGCCCTGCTCCTGGTCGGCGAGCCGGCCGTCCACGGCAAGCTGCGCGACTCTTTCGAGCCGCCGACCCGCACCCGGTTGGAGCGCCTGGGCGCGGACCTGGTCGCTGTCGAGGGCGTGGAGCAGGGGGAGGCCGCCATCACCCAAGCCGCGAGGCGCCTGGCCGAGAGCGTGGACCTGCTCATCATTGCCGGCCAGACCTCGGTCATGGATCAAAATGACATAACGATGCGCGCCCTGCGTCAGGCGGGGGCCGTCGCGACCCTCTCTGGCGCGCCTGTGGAACCGGGCAACCTGCTGGCCCTGGCCTACCTGCCGGGCACGCCGGTCATGTGTGCCCCTGGCTGCGCCAAGGGCCTCAAGCGCAACGTCGTAGATCTCGTGCTGCCACGGCTCCTACTGGGCGATCGCCTCGAGCAACGCGACATCGCCGCCCTGGCGCTGGGCGGGTTCCTCACCGCCGCCGAGCGGGCGGGGGATATCACCTGAACCCTGATGCTGAACCGTTCATTCAGCCAACCCTGCAATTGTCCAGAGGAGGCCATGGAAACTATTGAGAAGCTGTTGAATAGCCTGGAGACCGACGCTCCCGTGCGCGAGATCCTGGTCGGCGCGTTCTGGACCGGCGTGGTCGTGGATGCTGACCCGGTGCGCTGTGGGCTGGCCTCGGCGCTGCGGGCCGAGACGGGCGGGCCGTGGCCGCCGGTGGTCAGGGCGGGCCGCTTGCTGGAGCGCAGCGGGCGAGAGCTGGCCGGGCTGCTCCGTTCCGACCGGATCCTGGAGGCCAGCATCGGCGCGGCGGCGGTGAACGCGCTGCTGAAAGTGGACGAGTCGGCGTTGACCGAAGCCAACGCCGAGCAGTTGATCCTGGAGCGGGGGAGCGGCAAGCGGGTGGCCATCGTCGGACATTTCCCCTTCATCGAGCGCGTGCGGGCGGCGGCTGCCGAGTGCTGGGTGCTGGAGCTACGTCCTGCCCCCGGCGACCTGCCGGCCAGCCGCGCCTCTGAGGTGTTGCCCCAGGCCGACGTCGTGGCCCTGACCGGCACCTCTCTGATCAA
>JASFHU010000502.1:0-4331 GCA_050123055.1 Anaerolineae bacterium | reverse complement strand
CCGGGACTTGGCCCCTGAGGTGAAACAGGTGGGCGAATGCCTGTGCGGGATGGCCGTGAGCGAGGGCCGGCCCCTCTATTCCAGGGACATCGTCCTGGATCCCCTCTGTACCCTGCAGGAATGCAAACAGGCGGGCATGCGCTCCTTCGCCGCGCTGCCCCTGCTCCAAGGCGCCGAGGTATTTGGCGTACTGGGCCTGGCCTCGACAGCGGAGCGGGTGTTTGCTGAGCAGGCGACGTTTCTGGAGGCGACGGTGGGCGAGATCGCCATCGCCCTGCAGAACGCGTTGCTGCACCAGCAGGTACTGCGCCAGACCGCCTACCTGGAGCGACAAGTGGCCGAGCGCCGCTGGGCCCAGGGGCAGTTGGCGGCCAAAGCGGGGGAACTGGCCCGCTCCAATGCCTTCCTGTCGACCCTCAACCAGGTGGCCGCTCGCGTTCAATCCGCTTCCGATCGCGACGGGATCCTGGAAGCCCTGGGCGAGGAACTTTGGGCGCTGGGCCTGGTCGCGGTGGTCGCCTTGTTGGAAGCGGACGATTCGGAGCTGGTCCTTCGCCACATCTCAGCCCCGCCGGAGTTCCTGGGCCGTGCTGAAGAGTTGATTAAGACCCAATTCTGCGGGCAGCGCCTGTGCCACGACGCCTGGCCGGCCTCAGAGACGTTGCAGGGCAAGCAGGCCGTCTTTGTGCCGGACCCGCGGGGGGTGATGGCCAACCTGCTGCCCCACCTGACCCATACCTCGCTCCGGCGCGCCGCCCGCCGGGCCGGTGTCTCGGACGACTTTCGGGGTGTTTGTCTCCCCCTGGCCTACGAGGACCAGATGCTGGGCGTCCTGGCGGTGATGGGCTCGGACCTCCACGAAGGCGATACCCCGGCGCTTTCGGTCTTTGCCGGCCAGGTGGCCACTGCCTTTGAGCGGGTCCGGCTCACGCAGGAAGCCGCCGAGGCCGAGATCCTGCGTGAGGTCGACCGCCTGCGCTCAGAGCTCATCGCCAACGTCAGCCACGAGATTCGGACGCCCCTGGGGCTGATCGAGATACTTGGCACCTCACTGCTGATGGAGGACGTGGAACTTGACGCGGAGACCCAGCGAAAGTTCCTGATTGGCATCCACGAGGAGACCGGCCGGCTGGCGGCCATCGTCGACAACCTGTTGAAGCTGAGCCAGATGGAGAGCGGCCGTTACCGCCTGGACAGGGATCCCGTGGACCTGGGCCAGCTTGCGAGCGATGTCTTGGCCACCCTGGAGATCCAGGTCGTAGACCACCGCCTGGAGCACGACTTTCCCACCGAGCCACTGGTGGCTGGCGTGGATGCCAAACAGATCGAGCAGGTGCTGCGCAACCTGTTGGGCAATGCCATCCGCTACTCGCCCCAGGGAGGCACGATCACGGTCCAGGGCTTTCGTTCGGCGGGCCGGGCCGTCCTCAGCGTTCATGACGAGGGGATCGGCATCCCGGTCGAGGAGCAGGAGCGGATATTCGAGCGCTTCTACCGCGTCGAGACCGAGTTGGCCGGCCAGGTGAGTGGCGTGGGCCTGGGTTTGGCCGTCTGCCAGAGCATCGTCGAGGCCCACGGCGGGCAGATCTGGGTCGAGAGCGCCCCGGGCCAGGGCAGCCGTTTCTATTTCACCCTGCTGCTGTGAGACGGCGCCTGACAGGTTCTTCCGGTCCTTGGACCACGGGTCACGGACCCATGGCGAGCGGATTGAGCCTTCAGCGAGACTACGAGGGGATAACAGATGCACAAGGGGAAAATCCGCATTCTGGTGGTGGACGACGAGCCCAAGTACGTCTGGGCCATCCGTACCAACCTGGAGGCCCGCGGCTATGGCGTCCTGACGGCCAATGATGGGCGCAGCGGGCTGGAGTTGGCGGCCAGCCAGGAGCCGGACCTGATCCTGATCGATGTGCGTATGCCCGGCCTGGACGGCTATGAGCTCTGCCGCCGCATCCGCGAGTTTTCTACGGTGCCCATCCTTATGCTCACCGCCTTGACCGAGGAGGCGGACAAGGTCAAGGGCCTGGATAGCGGCGCCGATGATTACGTGACCAAGCCGTTCAGCGCCGAGGAGCTGCTGGCCCGGGTGCGGGCTATGCTGCGCCGGGTGGAGTTTTCGGCCGGGCTCAGCAGCCAGCCGGTGCTGGAGGCTGGCGACCTGCGGGTCGATTTCGCTGGGCAACGCGTATTCCTGCGCGGCCAGGAGGTGGTGCTGACGTCGACCGAGTATCGCCTGCTCAGCGAGATGGCCAGGCAGCCGGGCCGGGTCCTGGTACCGGACTATCTCCTGGAGCGGGTGTGGGGCCTGGGCTACGAGGGGGAGCACCGCCTCCTGCGCCAGGCAGTGCACCGCCTGCGGGGCAAGGTCGAGCCCGATCCCCAGAACCCCGAGTATATCCAGACACGCACCGGTCTGGGCTACGTGTTTCAAGCGCCGGCATAGCCTGAACTACGGATTCGCAGGATTTTGGGGAAGGCGCACCGCAGGATCACCAACGACAATGTAGCCCCTGGCGTCATTGTTCGCGGTCCACATCTGGGCCAGTTCGTAGGGGTCGAGCGGGGTGTCCCACCGCTCAGCCTTCTGGATGGCAGCCGTCAACTCGGTAGAGAGTGCCGCATAGCGCCCGTTAAAGAACTCCATCGCCGAGCCGATGGGATGTCCCTTGAGCAAGCGCTCGACAGCGCTCGCAAAGACTGCAATCTGTCTGCTCTGTCTGTCGCCCAGGTAGGAGAGTCCCCAGGCCCGCTCCACGTGCCCTACCACGGCTAGCGCCCCCTTGGAAAGGCCCAGCATGGACTTGGGCAGGGCGGCGACAAAGGGACGCTCGGTGATGGTCTGCCGACGCTCAAGAAATGCCTGCTTGGTGTACTCGTCAAAGCGCGGCGTACCGGCACTGTAGCAGGCAAAAAAGAAGGCGATCAGGCCCTGCAGATCGGCGTCGCCGCCGAGGTCATCACCCGCCAGGTAGTGATCTCGTGGGATCTCGCCCCGGTGGACCCCGGGCCCGGGCCACTCCTGGCAGAGCAGGGCGCCCTGGTACTTTGCCTGGCGCGACTCTGCAGCCTCCTTCGGAAATTCGATGCCATGGCAGGCGGCAAATAGGAGAGCCGGAGTCTCTGCCCCGCCCAGCAAGCGCAGCAGTTTGGCTTTCTTGGCCTCCTCGCGCAGCACCGCGTCGACCTGCCACTGCCCGCCGTAGCGCTCGCCGATCTGTTTGTGCAGCGGATCCACCAGGTGCTCGGCACTCAGCTTGGTCGCCCGGTCGCCAGGGTTAGAGACCCCAAAGAAGGTGACCCTGGGAGCGCGGTTGGCACCTTCAGTCTCAGCCGTCACGATGCTACGAGCATAATTGGCATAAGCATCCATGTCGTCGCCGAAATCGATGCGCCCCACGGCATACTGGACGTCGAGCTGGTATTGGAAATGGAAGGGAATCTCCTCCGGACTGCCCAGGATGAGAAGATAGTAGGGCACCTTTTGAGGATCGGCTGGATCGCTCACCCGGGCGCCGTGACGTGCCACGAATCTGCTGGCCGTTTCATTGGGGCGGTAGCCATCCTCCCCCTCATAGACCTTGAAATGGGCCCCCGCTTGTGATTGGCGTAGATCGAGCAGAGGTTGGAGGGCCTCTTTGATAGCTGGCACTTTGGTACCTGCACGCGGGTCCTCGTGGGCAAAAATGATGCCCCACCCTGCCTGGGCCAGATCTGTAGGGTCAACGCCTTCGACGACGGCACGCATGGCAAAGGGCGATCTCACCCGCGCGATCCACTGGGCCAGCACCTTGAGCAGGTCCGGCCAGGATGCACCACCATCCCCCTGCTCGATGAGTCGTTCCAGTCCTCTGTGCAATGTGTCGAGAAGCTCCGGCCACGATAGGTCGCGCGGTTGCGTGCTCAACTCTCCACGCAAAGCATCCAGACCGGGGCTCGGTGTAGCAAGGCTGCTGGCAAACCTCTCCAGTACCTGGATCAGCGGTGTAAGGTACCCCGTCCTTTCCCTACTGATCAGACTCAGGGTATCCATGGGGATGGCGGCCAGGTTACTGAAGAACTCTTCCAGCCAGGCACGCTGCAAGTCTGTGTCCTCTGCCAGGTCTCCTGCCTGAAGTGCAATCCGGAGGGCCCTTTCGGCTTCCGCGATCCTGGTCCTGCCATCCTGGCTCAGCTTGGCCCTGAGTGTGTGCTGGTTGTCGGGTGCTTCATCCTCGTCCTGTAGGAGGAGCACTGCCAGCTCTTCCGCCCGACCCCTGGCGAGGAGTTCCACGATGCGCACGATCTTGTCCACGGTATGTCGCGCCAGCCGGTACTCGAGTTCCTTCAGCCTG
>JASFHU010000501.1:0-4338 GCA_050123055.1 Anaerolineae bacterium | reverse complement strand
TACCGTAACGACGGGGATGCCTTGACGCCCAACTGGGTCTATGTCACCGACAGCTTTCTCGGGTTGGACGTGGGTGGTTGGAGCGCGCCCATATTTGTCGACATAAATGACGACGGTGACCTGGATCTGTTCATCGGCGATGAGGCAGGTACACTGACCTATGTGGAGAATACCGGTATGCCAGCGGCGCCTGCCTGGGCTGCCCCCGTTCAGCCCTATGCCGACCTCCATCTGGGCGATTATAGTGCCCCGTCTTTCCTGGACTTGGACAAGGATGGCGACCTGGACATACTGGTCGGCCTGGCTCATGGTTCGCTGGCCTACGTTCGCAACACCGGATCGGCCGGCAACCCTGCTTGGGAGCATGTCGCGCCTTTTTACCCCGGCATCTACATCGGCGAGAATGCCAGGCCGGCGGCGGCCGATATTGACGGCGATGGTAAACCGGATCTGTTGCTGGGCGATGGGGATGGCGGCCTGAACCTCTACCTGTACGTGGGGCCCGGCGCCTCCCCTGGAGGCGGCGATAGCTATGAGCCCGGAGACCCGTTCTGGGTCACGGGCAGGGTACGCTTCTATAGCCCGGCCATCACCGCGAGCACCGACGTGGAGGCGATCACGGTGCATCCTGGAATGCATCTTGTGAAGCTCTTTGACGGCGAGGGGCAGCCCTTGCCGGCCAACAGTTACTTCCTGTCTTCGATGCTCACGCCTACCGGTTTTCCCATCCAGGGCGGCGGTCGAGCCAGCGTCCCGATGGGGGCCCTTATGGATGTTGGGAACCTGCATTATGCCGGGGGGCACGCCATCGAGGGCAGCCTGACAGTGACAGCCTGGCTGCCCGAAGAGTTGCCACCGGGCATCTACCGGCCCAAGATATGGCTGGGAGTGACGGGCGTGCCGACCAACACCGACTGGCTGGCGGCCAACGTCGTACGAACCACCTTCGAGCCTCAAGAGGCCGCCCTACCGCCGGTGACGGTGGGCACTGTCGCGCCTCGCCGACTCAACTGGCGGTTGCTGATGGATGACTTTGTGCAGGGTACGCGGGGCACCGCCGCCCGGGAGGATCAGGGCAGCCTGGGCCTAGCTTCCCAGATCGTCTCTCAGGGCGCTCCGTACATCGTGCCACCTGTCGAGGCTCGGACGGGGGAGGCCGTGACCTACCGGCTGGAGCCTTTCCTGCCCAGGATCTCGTTCACCGATCGGCGCATGCCAACGCCTCCGCTGCTGCCGTTCAAACTGCCCGGCGGGCAGCTCTGCGTCCAGGTAAAAAAGCCGAACGGCAGCCAGCAGGACCTGGGTTGTGAGGCCCTGGCCCAATCGTTCAATCGCACCAAGACCACGCGGGGAGGGCTTGATCTCAACGCCGGCACGGTACAGATGGACGACGCATATTCGCTGAAGGTGGCGTCGGACCGGTTCCGGCTGACCTTTGACCAGTACGGCCACCACGTAGTGACCATGAGCGGCGTTGTCAGCGACCTGTGGGGCAACGAGTACAACGGCGGCGGCACCTATGATGTGTGGGTGGCACGGCCGTTGGACATCGATCCCGGCGTGCTGCCCGGAACGCCCCTGGCCGTGGGCGATGCCTTGAATCCCACACTGCAGATCTATCCCCGCGTGCCAGCCCGGGTGGAGCTTACGATGAGCCTCTATCCCGATTCCGATCCGGCCAGAAAGGTGGTCCAGACCGTGGCTGGCACGGCCAACCCGTACGGCTATTTCGACGGGGGAGCAACCAGTATTGGCCTGACAGAGCCCGGCGAGTACCGGGTCGACGTCACGGCGGTGTATACCGAAACCTCGGGCGAGGTATTTATGGGCTCGATGACGTGGGGAGGGGTGGTCATGACCCCTGATCCGGACGCCGACCTCGTGGCCCATGGTCGGCGCGGACTGGACAGCCTGGAGTACATCCCGAACTTTTGGTTCGTAGCCAGCGATCTGAGCATACCTGCGGGGGCCGTTTCGCACACCTTCAACCCCTACTACAACGGCGACGTGCTCTGGACACGGATGAGCGACGGCCTCCACGGCGGCGATTCCCTGGTACTGGGGGCCAGCGTCCAGGATCCGGTGGGAGAGGTGGAGGCGGCCATCGAGGCGCGCTACCTGCGGGCCCACCCCTCCCTCTATGCTCCTGGAAGTTTCCAGGAACGGGTGGAGGTGGGTGAACTCCCGCTGTTCATCAGTACGCGCTCCGGCTGGCCTGCGGCGCTGGTGCCGGAGGATGTGGACCAGATCGCCTACAGCTACAGGTCGTCGCAACGGCCTGGCGTGCGCGTGCGCGAGGTGGTGGCCGAGGATGGCGAAAGCGGCGGCTATTGGCGCCTCGATACCCTGTACGACGATCAACTGGGGGTTGGCATCCAGGGCGACCAGGTTAACGACTACAAGTTCCAATACATTGGCGCGGTCTACCGCGACTTGGACACCGGGCGCAATGAGTACCTGGGCCAGGGGACAGGTTGGATCTTTATCCCCGACGACGACCCAACCGGCAGCCGGGCCATGCCACCCTTTGCCGGCTATGGTGCCTGGGATCCACGGGGTGGCCCGCTGCTGACTCTCAAGGGCGAAGAGATCCACATCTTTATACTGCCAACAGGCACCCGTCCTGGCGCGGTGTTGGAGACGGGGGACACGTTCCGCTTTGCCGGGCACCTCATGCCCACCCTCGACAGCCAGGTGGCAGTGACTGTCACCGCGCCGAGCGGAATGGAGTATCTGGTCAACGGGCAGGCCAATTCGGTCGGATACTTTTACGATCCCGACGATGATTTTGTGGTGGATGAGTCGGGACTATGGTCGGTGGACGTGAATGTCTGGCACGAGGGCCAGTGCTCTGGGGGTACGGTGATCTGTGCCCACGACCCATCGCAGCCCTGTCCCTCGGGAGATGTGCTGGGCAGTGATGCGGGCCGCTACTGGTTCTACGTCGTGCCTGGCGACAGCCCACACCTGGACGTGTCTGCGCCAGCGCCCGGCTACCTCACCTTCGAGGGGGAGGTGACGCCCGTGATTATCAGGGGCAAGGTGCCCCCGGGGCTGGATTCGGCAGTGGTGGATTATACCATCAGTATGCCGGGGTTCATCCTGAAGCATGGACAGGTGACTCCCACTGGCGGCAACTACCAGGTGATCTTTGATCCGGCGGCCCTGCACGAGGACTATCCAAACCTGGACCTGGTGGGACGGGATGGCTGGGGACCCGGTCTGGCCGACACGATTGCCGTCGGCCTCCTGCTCAGTGGGGAGCAGGATGGACGGAAGGTGTACCAGGCCAACACGGTTACGCTCCAGGGTGAGCAGGTATTCATCCGCAACACGCCCTATTCGCCAGAGTCGGTCTTTCTGCCGCTGATTTTGAAGGGAGGCGAGTCAAGATGAGGTTCCGAGCGGCGGCTCCGTTGTTGGGCACCCTGCTGCTGGCGCTCGCTGCCGCGGGCGTGCTGCTGAGCATTGCCTCTGCGGCTCCGGCTGCCACGGTGAGTGGTGTGGTAGTGAACCTGGACGGCAAGCCGGTTGGCGGGGCGGTGGTACGCCAGAAGTTGACGAGCAACGCTACGTCCAGCGCGAGTGACGGTTCCTTTACCCTGGGGAGCCTTCCCGAGGGGATCACGGTCACGGTCACTGCCTGGCAGGAGGGCTACTTGGTAGGCTGGGTCGAGGTCATGCCGCCCCGAAGCGGCGTCACCATTACCCTCAAAGCCCACTATACCACCGACGATCCAGACTACCAATGGTTTTCGTCCAACGATCCTGAGGGTCCGATCAGTTGCGTGCACTGCATGGTGGCCCACCCGCAGTGGCGGGAGAATGCCCACGGTACGGCGGGCACCAATCCCCGCTTTTTCTCCCTGTACAACGGGACCGACATCACCGGCACTGGCACCATCTCTCCGGGTTACAAGCTGGATTTCCCGGGCACGGCCGGTAACTGTGCCACCTGTCACGCCCCGGCGGCTGCGGTGCGGGGATTGCGCACCTTTGCGGCAGCGGACATGAATGATCTGCCAGGCGTGGAGGCTGAGGGCGTGTTCTGCGAATTCTGTCACAAGGTGGGCGGTGTCTACCTGGATCCGGCGACGGGGTTGCCCTACAACAACGCACCGGGTGTGCTCTCGATGCGGTTGTATCGTCCGTCCACAGGCGGGGCCGAACAGCTCTTTTTCGGTCCCTTTGACGACGTCACGCGGCGGGTCAGTTACCTGGAGCTGGAGAAAAGGAGCCAATTCTGCGCGCCCTGCCACCAGTTCAGTTTCTGGGGCACGCCAATCTACGAATCGTTCCGCGAGTGGCTGGAGAGCCCTTACCCAGCGCAAGGTATCG
>JASFHU010000500.1:0-4343 GCA_050123055.1 Anaerolineae bacterium | reverse complement strand
CTCAGGGCATCCGTCGGCTGACCTCTGTACCGGTCTAGAGCGGCCAAAAAATCCGGTTTCTGACCGATAAATGCCCCGGCGAACAGGAGCGAGTACATGAGGTGACATAGTACGAAAATCCTATTGCTAAAGTTGCCCAAGTGGATTATACTGGTGGCAGAAGGTCTTAAAGCGCTCGCCTTCCATGCCAGGGGCGCGTCCGTCTTTGCCCGAGACGGGACGCGCTCTTTCTTTTTGCAGACGGGAGTCGGGTTGCGTGGTCGGAATGGCGCTTTGCACAGTTGGGTGGGCGGTGGTATAATCTCCAGTGAATGGGTAGATGCTGGTCCTCGGCTCTCTTATCGTGGCAAAGTGGCGCGTGCCATAAAAAGATGTACTGACTGATTCGGTTCGGGTTGGAATGGAGACTAGAGATTGGCTTCGCAGTCGAATCGCGGGCCTGCTGTTGGGCGAACACAAGCTTGCCCTGAAGAGCGAGGCATTTGCCCCCTCGCGTCGCTTTGAAGGCATCGACAGCCTCGGGCTGTACCTCCACGTTCCCTTCTGCCGCCAGATTTGTCCCTACTGTCCGTACAACAAAGAGCTCTTTCATGTGGCCCTTGCAGAGCGCTACACTGAAGCTGTCTTGAAAGAGATCGACCGGTATTCCGCGATTCTCGGCGCTCTTCCTGTCACCACCTTCTATATTGGTGGGGGCACGCCGACGACGATGCTCCACACGGGATTGCCCAGGATTCTGGACCACATCTACCGCAGGTTCAACATGCAGTGTGGCATCCACATGGAGAGCCATCCGAATGACCTGAGCCCTGCAAACCTGAACACTATCATGGCTATGGGTGTGGAGCATTTGAGTATGGGGATCGAGGCGCTACAGGATCGCCACCTGCGCACTCTATGCCGGCCGTACTCGGCCGCCGAGGCCCAGGCGGTGATCGCAAAAGCGGTCGAGAAAGGTTTTGAATGTGTCAATGTGGATCTGATCTTTGCACTGCCCGATCAGACGCATGAGGAACTTGAGCTGTCGGCGCGTGTGTTGATCGAGTTGGGCGTAGATCAGGTCGCGGCCTATCCGCTCTTCAGTTTCCCCTACACCCAGTGGCCCCAGTTGGCACACCAGAACCACTATCGCAGCTACAGCCTGTTGCAGAAACGGCGTATGCTGCAGGTTCTGGAGCAGGCCTTCTACGCTGCCGGCTACGCACGGACATCGGTTTGGGCCTTTACAAAAGCATCGAGCCCCAAGTACTGCTCCGTCACCGTGCCCCTCTACCTTGGTCTGGGTGCAAGCGCCGGTTCCTATCTCCGCGACATCTTCTATCTCAACACTTTCAACACCGAAGCGTACATCCAGGCTTTGGCAGATGGCTGTATGCCGATTGCCCTGTCGCTCGAGCTGTCCGAACGAATGCAGATGGCAGGTTGGCTATACTGGCGCATCTATGAAACGAGGTTCAGCAAGGATGACTTTGAACGGCGGTTCCATATGCATCTCGATGCAGTTTATGGGAGGTACTTGAGGCTGTTGTCCTTCCTTGGACTTCTGACGGAAGGTGAGGATGAGGTAGTCCTCACGGATGCCGGTGCATATTGGCTGCACACCATACAGGACCTGTTCTCCATCGACTACATCAGCAAGCTTTGGGGTACCTCCCAGCTAACTCCTTGGCCTGCCAAAATTCGTCTATAGCACTTGGCCTACCCAGCATAAGAGCCGGAGCCTCTACCCGATTGGCACGCGTCACTCACCTGCTTACTCCACCTGCCATACGTGCACTACTGTCTCTCCCCATGGACCAGCCTCCTGCTCGGTCACGTACAGGAGGCCCCTTTCTCGATCAAGGGCCGCGGCGCCGAGGATGGCACACTCGCCACCCACCATCTCGTCTTCGGGGCTGTGGATCGCATAGGGCAGAACCTCCCACGGCTCCCTGGTCCCGGCCATCACCTCCGTCAGTTCCTCCGGGTCGTAGAACAGGATCTGCGGCTGGTAAGGATAGGCATGGTAGCCCTGGTACGGGCTGCACGGATCGCCACTGCAGCTTTCCGCCGGCCCGTAGCAGTTGTCGCCCAGCCCCTTTCTCCCAAAGATCAGGATACCTCTTCCAGAACCGGTCTGCAGCCAGACGCCGCCGCCCCAGTTGTCCATGGCCCGGTAGTCCGGGAAATCACAAACCCCCGGGGCCGGATGCTCGTTGATGTCTCCTTCGCCCTCCCAGACGCATTCGACGATCTCCGGATAGTAAAGAAGGGCCAGCGCATCCAGATTCTGTCCGGACGACGGGGGATCGCCGTCCTCCCAGGGGGCGAGCGCGTAGAGCGTGGGCCCCTGCGAGCCGCCCAGCGCCCCCGCCTCGCGGTGGTTGCCGGCGACGAGCCACTTCCCGTCCAGGTATCGATCGGCGTAACTCTCCGGGGCCTTGAAGAGGTAGTTGCACGTCTTGGCGTTGTGGAAGAGGTCCTGGTCCGACGGGCGGTCTCCGATGTGCCACACCCCGTGGGCGCCGCTCATGTCGAGCCCGCTCCAGCCGAGGGAATCCTGGTCGTACCGGGCGGTGTTATACCAATCCCTCAGGTTCCAGGCGACCTTGTCGACGTTGGGCAGGTATGCCAGGCCGTCGACATTGCGATAGATGCAGTCCGGAGCAAAGGTGCAATTGTCCTTCCAACCGCCGGTGATGTCCGTCAGGGGCTGCAGAGCGGATGCCTGGGGCAGATCCTCGAAATTACTGGCGATCACGGGCTCCGGGATCGAGATCTCAGCCACGAGATCCACCTCGTCGCTCGCGCCGCCCGCTGCGTAGAGCGAGCCGGGATAGCCATCGGCCGGTCCCCCAGGATCACCGGCCGGGTAGTAGGCCAGGGCGTGACCACTGTAGGCCCAATCGTCGCCCGGGGGGTAGGCGAAGGCACCCCGGTAGATGAGATCCGAGGGTTGGACGCGGTCGTCCGGAGGCGAGGGCGCATACTCTCTCACGACGAGGGGCAGGTAGACATGATGCTCACCTGCAGGAGAGATGGTGATCGCGTGGGAGTCCTCGGCACTCCCGCCACAGTTCTCCGCGGTGACGGTGATGGTCTTGGTTCCCGTGGTCGCCCAGGTAAAGCCAACCAGAGCGCCGGACCCCGCGGCTGGCGCCGGGGACCAGGTATAGGTGATGGGTGTCGACGCCGCGACGGGCGTGACCTGAGCGGTGAAACTGTACAGCGTATTCGTGTACCCGATCGTGGGGCCGGTGATGCTCACGCCGCTGACCGCCTGGCAGCCGTTTCCGGACGCCCAGCGATGGTAGAAGACGTTGAGGAGCGGGACGAACTCGGCCGTGGCCTTTTGGTTCCCCGCGGCGGTGGGGTGACTGTCTCCGGAGCCATAGGCCGCAAAGTCGTTACCCTCGGTCTGGATGTGCTGCACGGCTCCGCTCCACCACCGGTGGTGGTTCCCAGCCTCCGCCCCCGCGTCATGGGTGTTGGCATCGCCGCCGTTGGAGGTGAGGACGTTGAAAAAGTCAAAGACGGCCACGTTGTTGTGCGGGTAGCCGTCCAACCACTCCTCTACCAGCCAGTCGTTGAGGGCGCGGGCGTTGGCAGCGTGGGCTGCGTCTGTCTCGGCCTCCACCTGGGGCGGCGCAGTGACGGCCACGAAGAGCTTGTCCTGGCGGGTGGCAAAGTAGGCCAGGATGTCGTTGTAGATGCCCTTGGCATTGGCGACGGTGTGGATCGTATCGTCATCCGCGGCGTGTCCCCGTAGGGGGTTGGTGCCTGCTGTTGGCGGATCGCCGGGATTCCCTCCCAGGTAGGAATTGGGATAGCAGGACTTGAACATGATGATCTCGTTCTCGCCGCCCGGATCGGTTGATCGGCGTGTGTACCAGGAATGCTGTTCATACTCGGTGTACAGGGCGGCGGTATATGCAGCGCTGTGGTCACCGCGGAACCAGGTCCACCAGTGGCCGATGTCGGTGAGGCTGCCGATGTCCGTGCCCCCTACCGTCCAGCCGTAGTTGGTGTCGCTGACGAAATAACCGTTGTCCCGCAGGGCGATGCCCAGGCCGCCGTCCTCATCGGCCAGCCAGTTCTCGCCACAGGAGTGGTGGATAAAGATCAACTTGACCGGCTCAGCGGGCGGGTTGGGATCGTCGGCCGTCTGCCCCATTGAAGGCTCTACGGCTTCCGATTCAGGGACGGAAGCGAGGCTGCCACTCTTTCTGGGCAGCAGACTTGCACCTGCAATGCTGATAGCCAGGGCGACCACTGCAACGACCAGGACAAGAATCAGGCGTTTGCTGTCCATCTCTACCTCCAAGTATCATCAACTTGTGGGTTAGTACGACAACCGCATTCTT
>JASFHU010000499.1:0-4366 GCA_050123055.1 Anaerolineae bacterium | reverse complement strand
CCTCTGGCCGGGCCTGCAACAACGCTAGCGCAGCCTCGTCAAAGCCGCGCCCAATGACCTCGACCCGCGGGCCGCCTGCCCGGGCCCGCAACTCGTCCGGGTGCCCCTGGGCCACCAGGCTTCCCCTGCGAATGACACCCACCTGGCTGCACAGCTTTTCCACCTCGGCCATGTTGTGGGTCGTCAAGAAAACGGTCACCCCCTCGCCAGCCGCCAGCGCTGCCAGGTCGGCGCGTACCTCCACGGCGGCTTGGACATCGAGCCCTGCCGTCGGCTCATCCAGGAGGACCAGGCGCGGCCGGTGCAACAGTGCCCTGGCCAGTGCCAGCTTCTGTTTCATCCCCCGGCTCCACTTCTCGACCGGATCCCGCCGCCGCTCCCACAACCCAATGTGGCTGAGCAGTTCCTTGATCCGCGCCTGCCGTTCCGCTTTGGGCATCCGCCACGCCCGCCCATAGAATTCGAGGTTATCCTCGGCGCTTAGCTGTTCGTACAGCCCCGAATGCTCCAGCAGGGCGCCGGTCTGGGCTCGAACCTCGTCCGCCTGCGTCCGGGTGTCCAGGCCCAGGACCTCCGCCCGGCCGCCACTGGGTTCCAGCAGGCCTAGCAGCAGGCGTATGGTTGTCGTCTTGCCCGCCCCGTTGGGGCCCAGAAAGCCAAATACAATCCCCGCCGGCACCTCCAGCGAGAGATGGTCCAAAGCATGGACCGGGCCAGCATCGGTCGAAAAGTCACGACATACTTCCTCGATACGGATTGCCTTTTGAGTCACCTTGACTCCCTCCTGACTTGTTCTGTTGGTTCAACACGATACAGGATCACATTTGCATGCCATAACGTGGGACCGGGAAAGGCCCGCCCCCACGCTCACAGTGTAACAGAAAGTTCCCGCTGCCGCATCGGCCAAGCGGGCAATCTCACTGTTGGTCAGGTGGCTGATTTTCCGCTTACCCAGATGGATAATGGGTTGGTAGAAGCATGCGTGACCATCAACAACTCCTGGTGGATGAGAGTGAAGCCCGGCCCACCCCTCACTACCGGCTTCTCGCCTCCAAGACTCGAAGCACCAACTGATCGGGATCGGTGATCGGCTGGAAATCGGCCGAGTCCGTATTGACGCGGAACACGATCACCGTGTTGAGATCGGGCAGAACCTCCATGGTATGGCCGCCATAGCCGCTGGCGGCAAAGGAACCTTTCTGGATGCTCTGATAGTCTGTGTTTGCGATCCACCACATGTAGCCGTAGCCGCTATAGGTACCAGCCTTGCCCGTTCGGGAGTGGGGCTGTGTGCTGTCCTCAACCCACCCCGCCGGGACGATCTGCTTGGCATTCGGCGCGTTGGTGCCCTGCCACTCTCCCCCCTGGAGGAAAAGCTGGCCGACACGGGCCAGGTCCCGGGTCGAGATGCGAAAGCCATAGTAGGGATGCTGGGAGAGCCAGTACTCGTAGGAGTAGCGCAACCTTTCCGGAAAAAAGTCTTGCATGCCGACCGGATCGCCAATCCGGGCCTCGAAAGCCTGGTAGATGTTCTGTCCCGTTTCCTGTTCAAAGATGCTGCCCAGAGTATTAAAGTCCCAATTGTTATAGCACCAATGGCTGCCTGGGCTATGGCTACCCCGCTTCGGTCGGTCAGACTTCATGCTGGATACCTCGCCAGCCGCCGGGATGTACACCCCGGACCGCGCCTTCAACAGGTCGTCCACACTGGCCCGCTTTTCCGTGCTCGTAAGGGGCACGATATCGTCGATCCCCAACTCCTCCAACGTCTTGGACGTATCGATCACTCCGTCGGCCACATAGATGCCATACAGGGCGCTCATCAAGCTCTTGCGCATCGAGTGGGCCTGAAAGTTGTTGGCCGTGTTACCCCACTCAAACACGACCTGACCGTTGGTGACGACCATCAGGGCGGCTGCGCCCATCCCCGGCAGTTCGGGCTCGAGCCGCTTCAAAGCCACGGCTGACCAACCCGCAAACTCCGGGCTTTCCACCCTGGCCCAGCAATCGGCGGGCTCGCCATCGGGGCTCCTGTCCTCATAGAGTGTCATTCCCCAGAAGCGATCCCCCGGCGCTTGATCTCCCCAATCCCCAAAGGCGTGCGCCTCGTTCGTCTGGAAGCGGAGTCGGTAGTCGCCGGCCGGCAGGGTTAAAGTCCGGTTCACCCGGCGGTTCTTGTAGGCGCCGGCGGCCTCTGTCTCAAAAAAGTGCATCTGCCAGACGATCTGCCCGCTGGCGGCGTTTTCGACCTGGCCAAAATCCTCCATGCCCTGCGCCGAGCCCTCGCCGACGGCGTAGAGGCGCAGGCGCGTGCACGCCTCCAGTGAAAACTCGACGACCTCACTCGCATGGTTGCCGACCTGCTCGATGGCAGCCACAACCGGCCACCCGGCGGCGTGCTCAAGGCCGGAGGCATCGTCTGCAGCCGGAGCCAGTGCGTCCACGACTGGCACAAAGACTCTGTCGTGCAGGGCGTCGAAGCCATCGGGCGACGTTGCCAGCACCACCAGGACGACCCCGGCCTCGGTCTCGGCCAGTGCGATGCTTCCCTCTCTGGTTCCCAGGTTCGAGTCCTCTTTGTCGAAGGTGTACAGGGTCCAGGTCAAGTCTTCAGTCTGCCGATGGCCCGCCGGCTCGGGGAACTGCGCAAGGCCTAGCAGCTCCTTCCACACCGCAGCCGCCTGGTCGAGGGTAGCGCCAGCTTCCAGGCGCTGAATGAGCGCAGTGTCGGGCCGGTTCGCCGGCACCCCAGCCAGAAAGATGCCCGGCAGCGCTTCGAACCAGCCCTCGGGTACAACGCCACTGAGGCCCGATTCCCTATCCTGATAGGGTACCAGGTTGATACCTGTGACGTCGGCGGTCGACGCGGGGCGTGGCGCAGTATCGATCTCCCCCCCGCAGGACGCCAGGGTCAGAAGCAGGACCAGCAGCAAGGTAGCGGATTTCATCTGGATCTCCCTATTGCGGTAACAGCTCAGGAGTCCCCACTCCGATAGCCGCCAGCAGCTTGGCCGGCGGATCCATTTTGCAGACAAAGGCTTCAGCGCCCGCAACCAACGCTTCCCGGCCTGCTTCGGAGCGGGCGCTGAGCGCGATCACGCGCAGGCCAGGACAAAGCTGCCTCAAGGCCGTCACGAGGTCCTGTGACGACTCGTGCAGCCGCCAGTGCAACAGCACCAGGTCAGGTTGGGTCTTTGCGACTTGGGCCAGCAACTCCTCGGTTGTGGCTGCCTCGCCGGTCACCTCCATACCGGGCTGTCGGCTCAGCAGCGTGCGCAGTGCAAACCGCACCTTGTATTGATGATCAGCTACTACGATCCGCATTCCTATCGCTCCAAAGCTTGATGTTTGTTCAGGCCGCGAATGAGAATTCGTGCGAGTTCCCATTTGCAATCCTTATCCCGAGTATACAAGAAGAACTCTCCAAACGCATCGGCCATCTGGAGAGTTCTATGGTTGGCCAAGCAGCCAATCTTTCGCCTAGTCAGGTGGACAAGGTCTCCTGGCCGATGCGCCGCATGGGCCATCTGGAGAGTTCTATGGTTGGCCAAACAGCCAATCTTTCGCCTGGTCAGGTGGACAAGGTCTCCTGGCCGATGCGCCGCATGGACCATCTGGAGAGTTCTATAGGACCAGCGGCGCCAGGATCCGAAGCCTCATCACATCTTTCCTACGACGGGGTGCTCCTGGACAGAGTGTACCCTTCCAGCCAGGCGCCCAGGGCGACCAACCGGTAGCCAAGGTTGCACAGCAGCCACCGTCCGCGCCAGGCCATTCCGCCTTGCCGCCGTTGCCCTACCTGCCGGGCGCGCCGCCTGCCCTTGGCCCGTCTCTGTTCCTCCTCGACACAGAGGTCCATTACTCGCTCGCCAAATAACAAGTCTCCGTATGACATCTCATCCCCTCCTTGCTACTTCGGCCGCAGTGGGGCGGTACGGCGGCAGGCCGGCTCGCACCAGGCGGCCACCCACAGCTACCAACAACAGAGCCAACCGGCGCAGCAGCCGCTGCGCTGGCCCTGTTTGGCGCGCCACCGCGGCCGGGTATCCCTGCCCCACCTCCCCGGCCTGATCCTGTGCCTCCGCGAGGCGCGCCTCCATCACAGCCCTGGCTGCCCGATAGTCCGCCGATAGCATCTTTTTTTCCTCCTCTCAAGAGAGCATACTGACTGTTACACATACCACTACTCGAGGGTGTGCCCGGTAGACCAGACCCAAGGCGCACAAGCATGCGGCCGCATAAGAATGCGGGTGCCAAACTGCTGACTCGATTATACACCAAGAATTCCCCCCCCGCATCGGCCAGGTGGGGAATTCTCGGGCTAGCCAAGTGGCTTATCTTGTCCTCGGTCAGATGGCCAATGATG
>JASFHU010000498.1:0-4384 GCA_050123055.1 Anaerolineae bacterium | reverse complement strand
GACCACTTTTTGACCGAGGATGAGGCCATTCCCCACCTGTTCAATCGCATCCTCGACCCGGCCATCTGCGTTTACGAGTGTGATGCCCGGGCCTTTCGGGAGTGTCAGAATCTGCCCCGGCGGACCGTCGCCGACCTGGTCGCCTGCCGGACCGACATCCCAGACGAGCAGATACCGGCCATCCCACCGCGCGAGCTTTGGCAGCAGATCTGTGATGGTGTCGCCCCGCCCATTATCGACGTGCGAGAGCCCCGCGAGTTCCGGCAGGGGCGTGTGCCCCAGGCCCTCTCGGTGCCCCTGCCCTGCCTGCTGGCGGGCGAATGGGAGCTGCCCCGCGAGGAAGCCGTCGTCCTCGTCTGCCGGGGCGGGCGCCGCAGCCTACGGGCCGCCTGCGTGCTGCACGATTTCGGCTACGAGAATGTGGCGGTGCTGAAGGGTGGCATGGTGGCCTGGGAAGCGGCCGATCTGTTGGAGGCATTGGACTGACTTTGCAGTCGTGACGCTAGAGTAAGACCTGACAGGGCGAACCGGGGTTCGTGCCAACGGGAGTTGGTTGAAAACCTGTCAGGTCTGGAGAACCGGGGGAGGGTAGGATGGAGCTGGAACACCCACCGCGCAACCTGGGCCTGGACCTGGTGCGGGCAACCGAGGCCGCGGCGCTGGCCGCCGGCCGCTGGATGGGCCGCGGCCTGATCGACGAGGCCGACGACGAGGCCGCCCAGGCCATGTACCGCGCCCTGAACACCCTGGACATGGCGGGCCACATCGTCATTGGCGAGGAGGGCAAGCTGGGCACCCACTCGCCGCTCGACAGTGGCCAGCCGGTCGGCACGGGCCATGGCCCAGAGATGGACGTGGTGGTGGACCCCATCGAGGGTCGCAACCTGTTGGCCTGTGGGCACCCCGACGCCATGGCCGTGGCTGGCATCGCGCCACGAGGGTCGATGTGGGCACCCAGGCCGGCCGTCTATATGGAAAAGATTGTCGTCTGCCGCGAGGTGGCGCAAGCCCTGGTGCCGCAGTGCATGGACGCGCCGGCAGCCTGGACCGTGGCCCTGGTAGCCCGGCTGAAAAAGAAGCAGGTGCGCAACCTAGTCGTATTCGTGCTGGACCGGCCCCGCCACCGGGACCTGATCGAGGAGATCCAGGCTGCCGGCGCCCGGGTCATGATGCGTTCCGAGGGAGACGTGTTTGGCGCCCTCCAGGCCGCCACGGCCGACAGCGGCGTGGATCTGCTGATGGGCGTGGGGGGCGTTTCGGAGGGCGTGATCGCTGCCTGTGCCATCAAGGCCCTGGGCGGCGGCATGTTGGGTCGCCTGGCCCCCCAGAGCGACGAGGAGCGGGAGGCCATCGAGGCTGCCGGACTGGACAGGCGCCAGATCTTGACTTGTGACCAGCTCGTGAACAGCAACGAGATCTTTTTTGCCGCCACCGGCATCACCGAAGGGGCGCTGATGGCAGGGGTCCGCTACCGGGGCAATATGGCGGTCACCGAATCGCTGCTGCTGCGCAGCGAAAGCGGCACGCGCAGGTTCATGCACGCGGAGCATCTAGTGGAATAGACAGATCACCGGGGCAGACGTCCGCTCAAGACGAACCGAAGGCAGGTTTGAGAGGGATACCCTCGGTGATGATACTCTGGTACAGGCCGAACCGGTCTCGCTCCATACGTTCCCACCGCTCCCGACCGATGACGCGAGGGCCAAGAAGGACGTCATACTCCAGCGACACCCGGGCAGCCAGCGTGTTGATCTCCTCCCGCAACGGCCAACTCTCTTGACGGACGACGGTCAGGACGTCGATGTCGGACGAGGGCTGACTGTCCCCACGGGCTTTGGATCCAAACAGAATCACCTGGAGGATCTCGCCAGGAAAGCGTTCACGCAGTCGGTTCAAGTACGCGTCGAGGGCACGGTGCTCCTTCACCGTCAATTTGGGCATCGCCACTTCACTCACGCCAGCCCTCCTGCTCCAAAAACCGTTCGATTCGCTCGACAAAACGCTGGGCGTCGCCCAAGGCCCTTACGGCTACCTGTCTCTCGATCGGGACCTCGATTTCGTAATCGCTCACGTGCCGGTTTTCCATTACTCGCCCGTAGATATCGCTGTATTCGGCCTCGATGGGACCTTCTTTCACAAAGCGTTCCCTAAAGGCAGCGATTACACCCGAGTGCCTGCTGCGAGCAAGCCCCTGGGTCACCAATAGCGCATTGGCAGCGTAAAAGATGGCATAGTAGGCACGGTTAACAGCCGATCCATAGAAGGCCTCAGACAGATTAAGCTCTGCCACCTCTAGCATCTCGTGCGCGTTTCTGATGTACAGATAAACTTCGCGTCTGGCACCAGCGTTCTGTACCAACATCAACACCTCACGCCAGGATTATAGCAGGGAACGAGTGGAAAGACAAGACGTGGAGCGAGACTTGGCGACCAGGCAGCTAATACTTGAATAACCCAGTTTCATCTCATGAGGATACCATCACCTTGACGTCTTGCAGCGTCTCGGCCCGTTGGATGGCCTCGATGGCCTGATCCAGGCTGTAGCGGGCCGTGACCAACGGCGAGATGTCGATCCGCTTGGCGGCCAGCAGGCGGATGGCATAGGGAAAGATGCCGCCCGAGTGGCCCACCGAGCCGTGGATGTGCAGCCTCTGCCACTGCATCTTGAGCACCGACACCGGCACCCGTTCCATGCCCATCCCGGCCTGCATGATCTTGCCGTTGGGCGTCAGCACATCCTCAAAGACGGGATAGGTCTTGGGACCGGCCGCGGCGGCCTCGACGGCAAACATCACGCCGTCCCCCCGCGTCTGCTCCATGATGATGTCGGCCGGCAAGATACCATCCCGCTCGGCGCCGATGGGATCGAACGCATAGTCGGCGCCCATCTGGAGGGCCACCTCGCGGCGCGGGGCAGAGGGTTCCATGACGATCACTTTTGCCGCCCCTGCCGCACGGGCCAGGGCGATGGCCATCATGCCCACAGGGCCGCAACCGGCCACGACCACGTTGCTGCCGGGCAAAAAGCCGCCGGCCGAGATGAACATGCCGTTGTAGGCAACACAGCACGGCTCGACCATGGCCCCGATCTCGTAGGCCTTGGTCTCATCGCCGTACGCCTCGGCGATGGCGTTGATCTTCCAGCAGTGCTTGGCAGGAGCAGCCACATAGTTGGCAAAGGCCCCCTGTACCGTGAATCCGATCTCCTCCAGGTCGGTGCACTGGTCAAAGAGGCCGCTGCGGCAGGCGGTGCATTTCCCGCACCACTGCATCTCCTCCACGGCCACCATGTCGCCCACCTCGATGCCGCGGACCTCCTTGCCCACCTCTACCACCTTCCCGGACCATTCGTGGCCCAGGACAACGGGGAACTTGCAGTGGCCTGGATAAGCGGTGTAGCCATCGTCCAGCTTTTGGACCATGTGCACGTCGCTGCCGCAGACGCCGCAGGCCTTGACCTCAACCAGTACCTGGTCAGGCCCAGGCTCTGGCACGGGGAGGTCTATCATCCTCAGGGTAGGGTTATAAAAGGCCATGCTGCCATTGTAGGTGCTCCGGGTCGCCAGCTCTTGCTCGCTGAAACGGTATTCTTGCTTCGGCCTCCACTCGGCCTCGAGTAAAAGTGCATCCATCTTTTTTACCTCCTATATTTGTTTTCAGCGCGGGGAGGTTACCGGGTTATCGTCCCAGGCCCGTACCTCAACCGCAGGTCAGCCAAAAACTACTCTCACGACAGATATCGACTGGCGACCCGGCGAAACTCTGCAGCTCGCTGGTCGACCACGTCCGGGCCGTCTGTGACGGTCACACCGAACGATGCGCCTAGGCCCGGATCGGGCACGCCGATGCTGATGTTGATGGCACGTGCCAGCAACTCGTCGGTCTGGGGCAACATGCCTTTCCAATAACGGATCTCGCCGCCCCGCTCGGCATAGTGGGGGCAGGAGAAGGAACAGCCTACCGGATTGACGACCCGCTGCTCCAGCAGATGCTCCATGTTGTTGTAGACGTGCCAGCCGGCCCCGGCGACCACCGTGCTGCCCAGGTCGTGGGCGATCTGAGCGGCGATCTCGGCTGTGGGCAGGATGACGGTCAGGATGGTGCCGATCTCGTCCTGGGGATCGATGACCTCCCGGAAGTCGAGCCCGGGCAGATCGGCGATGGCCGCTTTGAACCGCTTTTTGTTGGCCCGCAGGTGGTCCAGCATGGGCGGCAGCTTGCGAATCTGGCCCAGCAGCACCGCCGCCTGAAGCTCGGTGTACCGGAAGTCGAGGCCGAGGAACGGCCGCTGGCCGATTTCGACGCCGTGGCGCAGCGGTGAATGACCCTGGTCGTGAAAGGCAAAGCAGCGGCCATAGAGCGCCTCGTCGTCGGTGATGATCAG
>JASFHU010000497.1:0-4385 GCA_050123055.1 Anaerolineae bacterium | reverse complement strand
CCACCCCAGGGCCAACAGGTCCTTGAATCCTTTGCGGACCCCGCCAATGATGCACCCATCTCCGACGGGCACGACCACGACATCTGGCGCTGCCCAACCCTCCAACTGCTCGCAGATCTCGTAGGCGACCGTCTTTTTCCCCTCGCTCATATAGGGGTTATAAGCCGTGTTGCGGTTATACCATCCGAACTCCGGAGCTGCCTCAAGGCACAGCTCGAAAGCATCATCATAAGTGCCATCGACGAGGAGGACCGTGGAACCATAGACCAATAGTTGCGCGATCTTGGCCTGGGGTGCGGTGCGCGGTACAAAGATCACGTTGGGTTGGGCGACCGCAGCGCACAAGCCCGAAAGCGCTGCCGCAGCATTACCCGTGCTGGCCGTGGTCACGACCTCGTATCCCAATTCGCGGCTCTTGGCAACGGCGATGGCAGATGCCCGGTCCTTGAACGACGCGGAGGGCTGCCGGCCATCATCCTTGACCCACACGTGACGCAGGCCCAACCTGGCCGCCAGGCGGGGGGCAGGATACAGCGGGGTCCAACCCACGCTGCCCAGTACAGTGTCGCTGGCCAATCGCCATGCAGCTTCCGGGTCTACCGGCAGCAGCGGCAAGTAACGCCAGATAGAACGGCTTGGATTCTTCTCTAGAGTGTTCGGACTGATGCGTTGTGCGATGCGTGGATAATCGTAGATGACATCGAGGATCCCATCGTCCCCATGCTTGGGACAGACATACTCGACCTCAGCGACCCCATACTCAGCACCACAGATGGTGCATTTGAGGCCCAGGATCTGATCCATTTTGATACTCTACCCCCGTTGGTCGAACAATGGATGAGCACCGAGGCCTCCGCCAGGAGGGCACCCGGTTGGTCCGTTCAGCGGCGAACGACGTGAAAGTGGAAATAGTCCGGGACGAAATAGTTGCGCGAAAATTCCACGGCAACACCCTCGTCATCGAATACAGTCTCTTCCAGCAGCAACAACGCCTGATCGGGTTTCACCTTCAGCTTCTGACTCAAGGTGGGTTCGGCGTTCACCGCCACGATATTGGCCACCGCCTGAGCGATGCGCACATCTCGCTTCTCTCTCAGCAGATCGAGCACCGAACCGCCAAAGCTCCCATCCACGTCGGCAGTCGATAGCGCCGCGGAGATCACATAATCGGCCATGTAAGCGATCGGCTTCTTGTCTACCTCAATGACTCGGCATACACAGGTCAGTGGCGTGCCGGGTGGTACCTGCAGTTTTTCGGCCAGATCTAGGTTGGCAGGTCTCTGCTGCAAATCCAGGTCGCCCACCCTCACCTGCATCTGTTGCCGGGCGGCCAGATCCAGGATGCTCTCCAGGCGCTCCAGTCCACTCTCCAGGCGGTGCTCGTACCCCGGGGCGACAAATGTCCCCACCCCATGCTTGCGAACCACCACGCCATCCTGTTCGAGATTGAGTAGCGCCTCGCGCAGAGTCGAACGCGAGATGCCCAACTGAACCGCCAGCTCCTTCTCAGAAGGCAATTGCTCGCCGGCGTGGTACGCGCCCTCCTCGATCAGGTCGAGGAGATAGCTCTGCGTCTGAGCAGACAGAGAGAGCCTATTAGCTTTAAGTGGCTGGACAGCAGTACCAGTCATCTGACGTCAGACCTCTGACCTCCATTATACACCATAGGAGTCTAGTTGTCAAGACCTTTCCTGCGAAGAATACGATTGCTGCAAAGTCGTCATTGCGAAGGAGCGGCGCTCCAGCCGGTTCATCTGACGAATGGCTGCCAGGACGTGGGTCGAGTCGGTTCGCTGCCATCCCCGCGCCTTGACCAGCCCCAGCTCCCGAAAGTGAAGCAACAAATCCTCGAGCAACTGGGTTTCTGCCCCGCCAGCAGTCAGGCGCGACCGATACTCACTCAACACCGGAAAGTCAAAACCTACGTCTTCCAGCGGCAGACCCAAGAGGTACTTCAAACCGATCCGGCTGCAGACAGCCTCTGCCGCCTGCCGGTCCGAGAGCCCTTCGGCAAATCGAACAATCAGGATCATGTTCAGTCGTGCCGGCGATTCGGCAGGATGCCCCTCATTCACGACAAACAGGTACGCATAGTCGCTATCCTCGTACCAAAAATCCAACTTGTCTCGTACGACCGTGTACACGTTCCCCTTACGAAAAGCCGCACACGCCACACGCGCCGTCTCCGCAGGTACTGGAAACCAATCCCGAGCATGAAGTGTCATCCCCTATCTCCTCCCACTTCATTTTGTCTTCCTATTGGCTGCTATTGTGATACACATCGACCCAAATGTCACATCAGCACTCGCTCATACCCGCGGTTCCGAATGTCAATAAACCAACAGTATCACTTTGTGGGGAGTCCGGAGTCCCAGATTTGTCTGGGTATTGCGGGCTATCGAGCTGCTGAAACGGGACTTGGCCTTCAACCTACGCCATCACGAGGGCAACGACGCCGACAAGTTTCTACGCGACCTGGCTGAGACTCACCTCAGGCTGGGAGACCTTGACCTGGGGCTGACAATCTTGAGTGCCTTGCTGCGCAACGACCCATCTGGTATCTGGACTCATGACGTTATAGCTCTGACCTTTGGTCGCTCTGGGTTGGCAGACCTGGCGTCAGAAGTCACCCAGAGAGGATTGGAGGTGATTGAGGCGACCGGGGATCCTGAGGGACTCTGTAGCCAATTTGCCAGATCCAGGGACCGACTGCGCGAGAGTTAACGACGTGGGCGAGAGGCCAAAGTCGCGCCGGCCTTTCTGGCAGACTTTTGCGCACCGTTGGCCCTCGACGTAGAGGCTGTCCAGCACCGGCCTGTCACGGAACTATTGTTCACTCCTGAAGCGCTGCTCCATGTGGCCAAGCTGCTGAGGCCGATCATCCCCGTGCCGCACTGGAGATCTACCGCTCGCCGGCCGAACGGGCCGTTGCCGCCCGAGGCTGAGACAACTACCAATCTGTGGCTGAGCATCTGCTTCGGGTACGCGCGCTGCACCGGCGATTGGACGCGGAAGGCACCTGGAGCACCTATATCGCTCATCTTCGGCAGGACAACCGCCGGTTGTGTGCTTTGTTTGCGGAACTGGGCACAGGAGGCCTTTGAGTGGCTAACTGAGCAAAACAAAAAGCCGCTGCCAGAACTCTGCAGAGTCATCTGACAACGGCCCATCTCAGTTGCCATGTCATAGGACAATTGGCATTAGATGCCTGGCAAACAGCTTGGTTACTATTTACTTCAGCTTCTTTTTATGGCTAGCCTATGCCGGCTGCTCCACAAGCGGCTTCCGAAACTTGTACCCGTAGACGATAAGCCCGTCCTCGCCTTCCTCGCGCAGCTTGCGGGTCACCATCTCCACCGGCATCCCGATCTCGACCTCGTCCTGCTCCACGTCGGTGAGCTGCGCCGTCACCAACGGCCCCTCATCCAACTCGACCAGGGCCACCGTATAGGGCACAAACTCCTCGTAGCCGGTCGGCGCCTGGTAGACCGTCGAATAGGAATACACCTTCCCGTTGCCGCTAAACGTATACGGCTCGTAGGCCGGCTTGGTGCACTCCGGGCACACGTCCCGGGGCGGGAACAGTTTGGCCCCACACTCGTTGCACACCTCACCCACCATAGCATATCGCTGGTTCTGCAATCGCCAATGTCGCGGAATACTCATCCTATACCCTCCCTCAAGTCCTTCCTTCTACTTCACCAGATCAGGTGCTCTGCACCGTAATGGTCGTCATCTACTGGTCATTCCACAGGCATCCTGAGCCCGTCGAAGGATGCGCCACGCCAGCAGGACCAATTTCGACCGAATCAGTCCTGTGCCTCCAGAATATGCGTGATCACCGTCGCCCCACTGCCACCGATATTTTGAGCCATCCCCAGCCGAGCATTCTCGATCTGGTTCTCGCCCGCCTGGCCGCGCAACTGCTGGGCCACCTCGACCGCCTGGTAGATACCTGTCGCCCCCACAGGATGCCCTCGCGCCTTGAGCCCGCCCATCGTGCAGATGGGGATGCGTCCCTCGCGCCTGATCTCGCCAGACTGCGCCAACTGCACCCCCTTGCCCCGCTCCGCAAAGCCCGAAGCTTCCAGGCTCAGGGCCGACATGATCGTAAAGGCATCGTGAACCTCGAACAGATCGATGTCCCGCGGCCCTACGCCCGCCTGGTGGTAGGCTTTGAAGGCCGATGCCTCCACCGCCGACAGCCAGAGCGGATCCGGCCGGTCGTGGACCGCCACTGCATCGGTGGCCATCGACGAAGCCCGGATGCGCACAGATCGCCCGTTGCCAAACTCCCCCGCCATCTGACTGGGACACAGCACCACTGCCGCCGCCCCGTCCCCAATGCCCGACGAATCGAGCAGATTGATCGGATCTGCGATCAT
>JASFHU010000496.1:0-4394 GCA_050123055.1 Anaerolineae bacterium | reverse complement strand
CCTTGCGACTCTTAAAGACATAGTTCTCTTCATCGCGGAACCCGTACTTGTACTGATCCAGGTCCACACCCAATACTACGTTGTCGGACATAGTTCCATCCTTTCCAGCAATACCACAAGCCACCAGGCACCACCCCACAGGCAGTACTAGGCCCCTTGTAGCTTGTTATCCTATCCCTTCCTTCACCCAATCGTAGCCCTTCTCCTCCAGCTCCAGCGCCAGTTCCGGCCCGCCCGACATGGCGATCCGGCCATTGACCAGGATGTGCACGTGCTCGGGCTTGATATAGTTGAGGATCCGCTGGTAGTGGGTGATCACCAGAACCCCCAGATCGGGGTTCATCAACTGGTTAACCCCTTCCGACACAATCCGCAGCGCATCGATATCCAGCCCCGAGTCGGTTTCGTCGAGGATAGCGATCTCTGGCATCAACATCGCCATCTGCAAGATCTCCATCCGCTTCTTTTCGCCGCCCGAGAACCCATCGTTCAGATAGCGGCGCGCAAAGCTCGGATCCATCTGCAACATCGACATCTTTTCCTTCAACAACTTGCGAAAGTCTCGCATCGAGATGCCGCGCCGCCTACCGTCCCCGTTCCCCGAAGGCCCAGGCTGCTCGTAACGCGCATTGATCGCCGTCCGCAGGAAATTCGCCACGCTCACGCCAGGGATCGCGCTGGGATACTGGAAGGCTAGAAAAAGTCCCAGCCGCGACCGCTCGTCAGCCGCCAGCTCGACGATATTCTCGCCCTTGAACCAGATCTCTCCCTCCGTCACCTCGTAGGCAGGGTGCCCCATCAAGGTATTGGCCAGCGTGCTCTTGCCCGAGCCGTTCGGCCCCATGATCGCATGGATCTCTCCCTTGCTGACCTCCAGATTGAGCCCCTTCAGGATCTCTTGTCCTTCCACACTCACGTGCAGATTCTTGATCACCAGGTCCGCACTCATCTTTATTCCACTCCTTCCGATCTCCGGATTATACTTCAGAATCTCTAATTCGCTTCTACAATCGTAAACTGGCATCCTCGATGGCCATCCAGTACGCACTGCGTCAACTTGACTCCCGACTCCAACAAGCGGGCCATCACCACTTGCTCCATCTCACATACGGCGCGGTTCTCCGCTGCCACGTTCTGATACGGGCACCCGTACTCCCTCAGCACGTATCCCTCTTCCGTTTGCTCCAGCTCGACCGGCACCCCTCTCTGATCCAGCAGCTCAGCCCAGGCTCGTACCCGATCAGCAAGCTCCTGTCCCCAAATCTGATCCCGGTACACATCAGCCAGCCGGTCACCTACGCGACGCAGCACGCCTTGCAGCGCATCCGGGCCCTGGGTTTCATTCACCTCTTCCAGCAGCAGTCTGGCCAGCTCGCCATAGTCCTTGTAGAACAGGTTATGAGCCTGAGGCGTCGCCGAATAGACATAGTAAGGCCGCCCCACGCCCTCGCGCACCTTTTCCGCGCGGATGGCGCCGCTGGCCTGAAGCTGCGTCAAATGCAGCCGTACCGCCGAACTGGTCACCCCCAGGTCAGCCGCAACATCCTTGATGCTGGCCTGCCCGCGCAACTGGATCGACTTCAAGACTCGACCCGCCGGCGTATTCGAAAACTCCCACGCTAAACTCATCTCTGTCCTACTCCCTTCCAACCCAACACACCATACCACATGCTCAAAATTTTGTCAAATTTTACTACTTAAATTGCCTAAATGAGACTTGCTAGCGGGCACTACCTGCCGGGTCCAGGCGCTGCCACACCCTCTCCGCCACCTGCTGAAAAGCCTGCCCCGCCAGCGAGCCATCTCGCAAAGCCACAGGGCTGCCCCCGTCGCCACCCGCCCGAACGGCAGGCTCCAGCGGAACCTCGCCCAGGAATGGCACCCCCGCCATCCCGGCCAGGCGCTGCCCCCCGCCCTCTCCAAACAGGTGATGGCGCGTATCACACTCCTCACACACAAAGTAACTCATATTTTCCACGACGCCCAAGACCGGGACCTGCATCCGATGGAACATGCCGATCGCCTTGCGGGCATCATCCAGCGCCACGTCCTGCGGTGTGACCACCACGACCGCTCCATCGACCTCCGAATGCTTGGTCAGGGAGATCGGAATGTCGCCAGTGCTGGGCGGCAGATCCACCAAGAGCGCGTCCAACTCTCCCCAATCCACATCTTGCAGAAATTGTCGCACCATCTTGTCCGTCATCGGTCCGCGCCAGACCAGAGGCGTCTCCGGGTCGGTCATGAAGCCAATCGACACCATGCGAACACCATGCGCCTCGGCCGGCACGATCTTGCCATCCCTCGCCCTGGGCAGTTGTGTCACCCCCATCATCCGCGGGATATTGGGACCGTAGGCATCCGCATCCATCAGCCCAACCCGCAAGCCCTGCTCGGCCAGCGTCACCGCCAGGTTGACCGCCACCGTAGACTTGCCTACGCCCCCCTTGCCGCTTCCCACCGCCAATACATGCCTCACACCAGCAAGCCGCGGGGCCGGACCAGGATCTTGCCCGGCATCCTGCCGCACTAGCCGCGGGCGAGGCGCCACCGGCTTGCCAGCCTCTACGCTCAACGACTCCAGGCCTGCCAGGGGGCTGACCGCTTCCTTCACCCTGGCGAGAACCTCAGGTTGCGTCTCTGATGGTATCCGTTCCATGTCCAGCGATACAGTCGCAATGCCATTACAGACGGCAACGCGTTGCACCAGGCCAAAGGAAACAACGTCACGGTCATAGCCCGGATATCCTACCTTCTTCAATTCCTGCCAAATCCGATCCTTCAACGATTCTTCGTCCATAGTTCCCCCAAGCTACCAGTGGAGTATAGCACATTCAGCAAGTTTTGTCAATTAAATCTACGTAAATTAACATTACTCTAACCTATCGCTTATCGCCCTGCAACCCTTTGCATTTTCCAAATAGCAGTGGTATAATCTCAGCTCCAGCCGAACAGTCGTCGCTTAAGCGGGTGGTGGCCAGCGGCTGGCTTACCAGGCAGGCTGGGGATAGCGATTGATCAGTGGCCAGATATTTGACATCAAAAAGTATTCGCTCCACGATGGGCCGGGCATCCGCACCACCCTGTTTCTCAAGGGCTGCCCGTTGAACTGCTGGTGGTGCCACAACCCGGAGAGCCAGTCTTCTCGCCAGGAAATGCTCTATCGGCAAGATCGCTGTCTGCGCTGTGGAGCCTGTGTGATTGCTTGTGAGCAAGGAGCCATCTCGCAGGTTGGGGACCAGACCCTGACCGACGACAGCAGATGTACCCGCTGCGGCGCCTGTGTCGAGGTCTGTTATGCCGAGGCGCGCCAGATCGTGGGGCGCGAGATGACTGTGCCCCAGGTGATGGCCGAGCTCGAGCGGGACATCCCCTTCTATGATGAATCCGGCGGCGGTGTGACCTTCTCCGGTGGAGAACCCCTGATGCAGCCAGGCTTTCTGCTTGCCCTGCTCCAGGCCTGCAAAAAAGCCGAGTACCACACCGTCCTGGATACCTGCGGTCTTGCCCCGTGGCAGACTTTGGACCCTGTCCGCCAATACGTTGACCTATTTCTGTACGATCTGAAACTGATGGACAATGCCAGGCACCGCCAGTTCACCGGAGTCTCCAACGAGACGATACTGGCCAATCTTGAAGCCCTTTCCCGGGAGGGCCACAACATCATCCTCCGCGTACCCATCGTGCCCGGGGTAAACGACGACCAAGAGAGCCTGCGTCAGATAGCCGAATTCGCGATCACACTGCCGCATCTGGCTGGCGTGGACCTTCTGCCCTTCCACGCCATTGCCTCAGCCAAATACGACCGCTTGGGCAGGGAGTACGAACTGCGGGATGCCCATCCTCCTTCCCCCAGCGAGCTGGATCAGCTTGCTGAGCTGATGCGAGGCTTTGGCTTCCCGGTCAAGATCGGAGGGTGAACTGATGCCGATGACCGAACGCGTAGCCCGCCTTAGGCAGCAGAGCCTGGATGCCGTACCTGCCATCTCGACAGAACGGGCCGAGTTGATGACCCAATTCTACCAACAGACCACCGAAGTACTTTCCGCCCCGGTGCTCCGTGCCCGTGCCTTCCAATATCTGATGCAGCATCAGAGCATCTATCTCGGCCAGGACGAACTGATTGTCGGCGAAAAAGGCCCGGCGCCCAAGGCCACCCCTACCTTTCCAGAACTGTGCTGCCATAGCCTGGACGATCTTGATATTCTCAACTCGCGGGAAAAGATCTCCTTTGCCGTCAGTCCAGAGGCAAGACGGATCTACGAGGATACCATTATTCCCTTCTGGCAGGGCCGATCGATGCGCGACCTCGTCTTCAGCCAGATGACCGAGCAATGGCTAGCCGCCTACGATGCCGGCATCTACACCGAGTTCATGGAACAGCGCTCTCCCGG
>JASFHU010000495.1:0-4397 GCA_050123055.1 Anaerolineae bacterium | reverse complement strand
CCCGGTGCATTGGAGCAATTGGACCACTACCTGGCGCGACAGGATCCGGCTGCAGCCGCACAAACCTGATTAAACAGAAGACAAAGGAGTCTGACCATGTTCAAAACCGGCATCACCGATCTATTTGGCACCGAGCACCCTATCGTCGGTGGGTGCATGATGCACATCTCGGGGCCGGCGTTTGTCGCTTCCATCTCGAACGCGGGCGCGTTGGGTATGATGGCCTCGGCCATGTTCGACAGCCAGGAAGGGTTCCGCCAGGCTGTCCGCGAGGTCAAATCTCTGACCAGCAAGCCTTTCGGCGTCAACTTGAGCCTCTTCCCGGCGCTGCGGCCCATCGACAACGAACTCTACCTGGAAGTCATCCTGGAGGAGGGGGTGCCGGTGGTCGAGACGAGTGGCCACCGCCCGCCGGAGGCGCTGCTGGCCCAGTTGAAGGCGGCTGGCATCAAGACGATGCACAAGTGCGTCAGCGTGCGCCACGCCCTCAGCGCACAAAAGGCCGGCGTGGACGCCGTGACCGTCTTTGGCACCGAAGGGGGCGGACACATTGGCGAGCTCGGCCTGTCAACGTTGGCGCTGGTGCCCCGCGCGGCGGATCTGCTGGACGTACCGGTCCTGGCGGCCGGGGGCATCGCCGACGGACGCGGGTTGCTGGCTGCCCTGTCGCTGGGCGCCGATGGCGTCACCATCGGCACGCGGCTGCTAGTGACCACAGAGTGCCCCATCCACGACAATGTCAAGCAGGCCCTGATCGCGGCCAGCGAGCTGGACACCCTGCCCATCCTTGGCTCATTGCACAACACGCTCCGGGCCTGGAAGAACGCCGCTGCCCTGCAGGTAGCTGAAGTGGAAGCCGAACAGGGTGACATGTGGCAGATCCTGCCCCTGGTGGCCGGCACGGAGACCAAGCGCATGATCCAGGAAGGTGAAGTAGAGGCCGGCGTGCTCGCCTGCTCCCAGAGCATCGGCATCGTGACCGAGGTCAAGCCGGTGGGGGATGTCGTCCAGGGTATGGTCGAACAGGCAGCATCGATCCGCGACGGGCTCGGCGCATAGACCAGGCGCATGCAGGAACCGCACATTGCCTCAGCCATCCGGCTGGAATGCCGGTGGATGAACGCATCGCCATCTCAACCTGGTTCTACCAGCTCACCGGCAAGATCTATCGGGGCGCCTTTGTCAGCGCCCTCGTGGCCTGGATGTTCACGTCATCACAGGTGATGGCGCCGATCCCGGTCTGGATCGGCCAGGTGCGAACTTGCGCTCCAGGTAGCAGGCTTCACTTCCGGTGAGCCAGTCTGCTGAATGAAAGGAAGGAAATATGAACTCGGACCTGGTCCTGTTGGAAAAAGCCAACCAGATCGCCACCATCACGCTCAACCAACCGGCGACCCTGAACGCCCTGACCTACGACGTGGTCGTACGGCTGGGCGAAACCGTGGCCGATCTGGCCGGCGACCCGGAGGTACGGGCAGTAGTGCTCACCGGCGCCGGGCGGGGGTTTTGCTCCGGGGCCAACCTGTTGGGTGGCACCGGGGATGCCCTCAGCGCCGGCGGCATGGGCGTGCGGGGCGCGGTGATGGCCATGAACGACGTTCTGGCCAACATTGCCGAGATGCAAAAGCCGTGGCTGGCCGCTGTGAACGGGCCAGCGGTGGGCGGCGGCTGCAGCCTGGCCCTCATCTGCGACCTGGTCCTGGTAGCTGAAACCGCCTATCTGTGCATCGGTTATGTCAACGTCGGCATGGTGCTGGACATGGGCGGCACCTACCTGTTGCCCCGATTGGTGGGCCACCACAAGGCCAACGAGCTAGCCTTTTTCGGCGAGCGCGTTTACGGACCCGAAGCGGTCGAGATGGGTCTGGTCAATCGGGTCGTACCGGATGGTGAATTGATGGACAGGGCCCATGAGTGGGCCGCACGCCTGGCCGCGGGACCGACCCTGTCGATCGGCGCCATGAAGCTGGGGATGCGCCGTGCCCAACAGGGCTCCCTGCGCGATGCCCTCCACTGGGAGGCGATGATGCTCTCCCTCATCGCCCAGACAGAGGACGCGGCTGAGGGTCTCATGGCCTTCTTTCAGAAGCGCAAGCCTGAGTTTAGGGGGAAATGAGATGCGTGTACTGGACCTATCCCGGCTTCTGCCGGGCCCCTACTGCTCCCGCATCCTGGCTGACCTGGGCTTTGAGGTCATCAAAGTGGAGCGTCCTGGCGGCGGCGATTGGGCGCGCTACGTGCCGCCTCTCGAGCCGGAAAGCGGCCAGGGTCTGCTCTTTGGCGCTCTGAACCGCGGCAAAAAGAGCCTCACCCTGAACCTCAAGTCGGACGAAGGGCGGGCCATCCTGCTGCGGCTCGTCGAAACCGCAGACGTGATCCTGGAGAGCTTTCGCCCCGGCGTGATGGAACGCCTGGGGCTGGGGTACGAAACGCTGGCCCAGGTGAATCCCGGCCTGGTCTACTGTTCCCTGAGCGGCTACGGAGCGGATGGACCCTACCGGGAACGAGCCGGGCACGACCTGAACTATGCAGGGCTGGCTGGCCTGCTCGATCTGACCGGATGGCGAGATGGTCCGCCCGCCATTCCGGGCGCACCGGTGGCTGACCTGTCTGGCGCGCTGTGGTCGGCAGTGGGTATCCTCTTTGCCCTGCTGGAGCGGGAACGCTCGGGCCTGGGCCAACGGGTAGAGGCTTCTCTCCTGGGCGGGGCCCTCTCCTTCCTGCCCCTGGCCGTGGTCCGCCACCAGGCCGGTCAGCCTATGGCCCGGGGCAACGACGATCTAAACGGCGGAGTGATCTGCTACAACATCTATGAGACGCAGGATGGGCACCACATGACCCTCTCGGCCCTGGAGCCCGAATTCTGGGCCAACTTTTGCCAGGCCGTTGGCCGCGAGGACCTCATGGGACAGCAATTCTCACCGGCGCTGCCGGGTGAGCCAGCCTACGAGGAGTTGTGCGCCCTCTTTCGGAGCCGCGGTTGCCAGGACTGGGTGGAAGCCCTGGCCCGGGCGGATACCTGCTGCGAGCCGATCTTCACGGTGGGCGAGGCGCTGGACTCGCCACCCGTGCAGGCGCTCGGCATGATGGCCGGGGTGGGACTTTTCGCCCCTCTCCATCTGTCGAACCGCGAGAAATGGGTAGCGCAGCCCGCCCCGGAGCTGGGCCAAGACACGATGCCCATCTTGACCGAACTGGGATACGATCCAGCAGCGGTGGAAGAGCTATGCCACCAGGGCGTGATCTAGATTCTGCCGGACAATGACCCGGGAGCAGGTTTCGTCCGCACCGAAGCCCTGCTCAACCCAGCCGCCGAAGCTGGCGAGCAGCCAGACCGAACCCCACGGTCAGGCTGAGGGTGGCAAACCCGACCAGTATGAGGAGCGTCGAGGTCCAGTCCACCGGCCAGGTATGGAACAAGACCAGATCGCGAATGGGGTCTACCGCGTAGGTGTTGGGGAACAACCAGGAGAACCAAGGCACATTCTCCCTGTTGTAGCGCACCATGCTCAGCCCGCCCCCGATGAAAAACACCGTCAGGCCGATGAGGATGGTGGCGATCACCCCGGCAAAGTAGCGGGCCCGCAGTCCAAAGAGGAGTGTCACCGGTACCCAGAAGAGAATGACCAAACCCGCCAGGAGCCAGACAGCCCACAGATGGCCCCCCGGCCATACGCCCAGCCACAGGTATAGGACACCCAACAGTAGGGTGCCGGTCAACAGCCCCATGGCCAGCGCGAGCAGGGTTTTGGGTAGAAGCACCCAAGCCAGCGAGCGGGGGGTCAGTCCGAATTCGAGCGTGATGTGGGCCAAGTGCTCTTTCTGCGTTAACATGAACATGTTGATCATGCCCCCAAGCATAAAACTCAGCAGCACTATGCCCACGGCGATGACCGGGAACCAGTGGATCATCTCGGAACGGGGGTATTCCTCTGCCATAGCCAGCGGAGGGCCCGGATAACCTATCTTTTCGTAGAACCGCCACAGGATCTCGGCTGAATAGATGCGGTGATTCTTGGCCCGGTCGTCGTTATAGTTGCTAAAGTGCATCTCGACGACAGGACGCTGACCAGACGCCAACCGTTCCGAAAAATCGGCCGGGATCACCCACAGGCCATCGATGCGGTGGGCGTGATAGTCGCGCCAGGCATCCTCCTCCGCCAGATCGAGCACGTCATAGTAGGGCGTGTCGAAGGGAGAGATCACTTCGGCAAAGGTCCCGCGCAACAGGGTGCCATAGGTCCCCTGGTCATGGTCCAGGACGGCGATCTTGAATGCCAGGCGCCCGCCAAAGAGCAGACCAAAGGCGATCAGCATGAAGGTGGGCGGGATCAAGCCGCCCAGGGCGGCGATGGGGTCGTGCCGCCATGCTTTGACCTCCGTCACAAGCAGGATCC
>JASFHU010000494.1:0-4401 GCA_050123055.1 Anaerolineae bacterium | reverse complement strand
CCCGCAAGCTGACCCTTGTCTCCGCCCCAGCGGGCTTTGGCAAGACCACGCTTGTGGCTGAGTGGCTGAGCACCGATGAGCATCCCTTCACCTGGCTCTCCCTCGACGAGGGCGACAACGACCCGGTGCGGTTCCTGGCCTATTTCCTGGCTGCCCTGCAAAGGGTGGACCCCGGCGTAGGCCAGGCGGCCGAGGCGATGCTACAGGCTCCCCAGCCGCCCCCACCGGAGGTGCTTCTCACCAGCCTGATCAACGACGTGGCGGCTGCCTCCCGCCCCCTGATCTTCGTCCTCGACGACTACCACCTGATCGAGGCGGCAGCCATTCACCAGCAATTGGCCTTTTTGCTGGAGCACCAGCCCCCCTCCCTGCACCTGGTCCTGCTCACCCGGGCCGACCCGCCGCTGCCCCTTTCCCGCCTCCGCGCCCGCAGCCAGATGGTCGAGGTCCGCACCGACGACCTGCGCTTCACCATCGACGAGGCGGCCGCTTTTCTCAACCAGGTGATGGGCCTGGACCTGGCGGCAGAGGACACGGCCGCGTTGGAGGCACGCACCGAGGGCTGGATCGTGGGGCTGCAGATGGCGGCGCTTTCTCTGCAGAGCCAGGAGGATAGGGCCGGGTTTATCCAGGCCTTCTCGGGCAGCCATCACTTTGTGCTGGACTATTTGATGGACGAGGTGCTCAGCCAGCAAGCGGAAGATGTGCACGACTTTTTGCTGCAGACCTCCATCCTGGAGCGGATGACCGGCCCTCTGTGCGATGCGGTCTGTTCGGCAAAGGCGGGCACGCCTGCGGGCGGCCGGGCGATGCTAGAGAGGCTGCACCGGGCCAACCTGTTCGTCGTGCCCCTGGATACCGAGCGGCGCTGGTACCGCTACCATCACCTGTTCGTCGATCTGCTGCGGGCCCGCCTGCGACAGTCGCAGCCCGACCTGGTCCGGGTCCTGAACGGGCGGGCAGCGAAATGGTGCGAAGGCCACGGCCTGGCCGAAGAGGCGATCCATTATGCGCTGGTCGGCCACGATTTTGACCGGGCAGCGGATCTGATCGAGCGGAGCGCAATGCCGGCCTACCAGCGGGGCGAGGTAGCGACCCTGTTCCACTGGATCCAGGCGCTGCCGGAGCCGGTCGCTGGCCGCCACCCCGGCGTCCGCATCTGGCATGGCTGGTTGCTGGTCTCGATGGGCCAATTGGAGAGCGCCGAGCCGCTGCTCGAGGAGGTGGAACGGCAACTCCAGCCCGGCGACCGGTCGGCAAGGGCCCAGTCGTGGCGGGGAGGCGTGGCCATCGTGCGCGCCATCAGCGCCAGCAAGCAGGGGGACGTGGCAGAGACCATCCAACAGTCGTCCCTGGCCCTGGAACATTTGCCCCAGGGCAATCCAGTGGACCGCGCCCACCGCGTTACGGCCGGGTACTTTCTTGGTACCGGCTATGCCATCCAGGGAGATCTGGGCCGGGCAGAACAGACCTTTGCCCAGGCCGCCGAACTGGCGCGAGCAGCCCAGCTCCCGTACTCGAGGGCGATGCACCTGGGCGAGCTGGCCAGGCTGGCTGTGATGCAGGGCCGTCTCCACCGGGCGGCTGACCTGTATCGGGAATGCCGGCAGTTGGCCACGGCCCGGGACGGAGGATCGCTGCCCTGGATCAGCATCGCCCAGGTCGGCCTGGGTCGCCTGAGGTACGAGTGGAATGAACTGGACGAGGCCCACCGCCTCCTGACGGAGGGGATCCGCGCCGGCGAGCTCTGGAGCTCGGCGGATACCTGGGTAGCCGGCCACACGGCCCTGGCGGCCGTGTTTCAGGCGCAAGGGGAGCTGGAGGGCGCTGGCGAGGCGCTCCAGGAGGCCGCAGCCGTGCTGCAGGCCAAGCAGGTGAGGCCAGATGTGAGGCGCGAGTGGGAGATACGCCAGGTGCGGTGGTGGCTCAGGCAGGGCGACGTGCCGGCCGCCCGGCGCTGGGCGGCAGAGGTACAGCTCTCCCCCGATCAGAACCCCAGCTTTGAGCAGGAATCGGCCTGCATCTCGCTGGCCCGGGTGCTCATGGCCCGGCGTGAATTGGACCCTGCCCTGGACCTGCTGGCCCGGCTGGCCGGCGGCGCCAAAGCGGGCGGGCGCAGCGGGCGCTTAATCGAAATCCTGAATCTACAGGCTTTGGCCCTCCAGGCGCAGGGCGAAACCTCCCAGGCTCTGGCCAGCCTGGACAGGGGCCTGGGCCTGGCCGAGCCGGAGGGATACGTGCGCACCTTTGTGGACGAGGGCGCGCCGATGGCGGCCCTATTGCGTCAGGCTGCCCGCCGGGGTACCAGAGCCGGCTATGTGAACAGGCTGTTGAAGGCGTTCCGGGATGAACCCAAGGAGGCGCGGCAAGAGGGGGAGCCTGTCCCCCTGTCGCCTGCGGCGGGCATGGCCGAGGGCCTGGTCGAGCCCCTGACCGCGCGCGAGCTGGAACTGCTGGAGCTCGTCGCCGGCGGGCTGTCCAACCGCCAGATCGCGGCCGAGTTGTACATCGCGCTGGGCACCGTCAAGAGCCACCTCCACAATATCTATGGCAAGCTGAACGCCCAGAACCGGGCCCAGGCCGTCGCCCGGGCGAAAGAGCTGGGACTCCTCTAGCTGCTTGTCGGAGAGGGTCCGTAGTGACGGCTTCAGCCGTCCAAAAAGCGACTGAGTCCGACCGTTGGTCGGCGGCCACTACAAACGAGAATCGTGCCCTTCTCCGATAACCTGCTAGTGTAAACCCACAGCGGCCGAAAAATGAACCCCCCAATCGTCCGTTCGATAGATGACAAGCGGCCGGGATTCGTGGTATCCTGTGGTCAGGGCTTTGGGAGGAGATTCGAAAATGAAGAGGAGGAGGAAGCTCGTGCTCATCATCGGACTGTTGGTTCTGGGGATCGTCGTTTTGGGGGTGGTCTATGCCCTGTTGGTCCGCCCCTGGCATCTGCACCGAGGCTCAACCAAAGAGGAGCGCCAGCGTTCCTTGCCGGGTGACGAGCTGGTGCCCAATCCCAAGTTCGTGTGGAATCAGGCCATCACCATCAACACACCGGCTGCCGACGTCTGGCCGTGGCTGGTGCAGATTGGGAACCAGCGCGCTGGCTGGTACAGTTGGGATGCAATCCATCGCCTCCTGGGCGTGGCAGGATCGGTCGATTATCCGGATCGTTCCGCAGACCGGATCGTGCCGGAGCTGCAGAACCTGCAGATCGGGGACCTCATCCACATGATGCCTGAGGATATGGGCACGCCAGGCTACGCGGTCGTATCGATCGAGCCCGACCGGGCGCTGGTGACGCACATCGATGACGAAAACGGGGCAAGCTGGGTGTGGGTCCTGGAGCCCATCGATGCCGAATCGACGCGCCTGATCGTGCGCTTCCGGCAGAGCTGGCCGTCAGGCTCGACCAACGGGTTGTTCTTCTGGATCGGCGACGAGCTGGGCAGTCTGGTGATGCAACCCAAGACACTTTCTGGGATCAAGGAGCGGGCCGAGGCGGCAGCCGGGCGGTAGAGGGTCGGGGACAGACAGGCGCCTGGAGGGTACGAACATGCCAGTCATCGGCTACCAGATTCGAATCAAGGGCCACCTGCGCCCGGAATGGACCGAGTGGTTTGACGATATGACCCTCGTCCACGAGGCCGACGGTACCACGACCCTATCGGGCCCGGTCGCCGACCAGGCGGCGCTGCACGGCCTGCTGATCAAGGTCCGCGACCTGGGCCTGGAGCTGATCGCGGTCAGCCGCGGGGAACCGGAACAGGCAGACAGAAAGGAGGAGGGCTGATGAGCATGATCTGGGGAGTGATCCTGGTCGTTGTTACGGGCTTTTGCTGGCTGGCACAGGTGATCAATACCGCCTCGCCGGCACTGGCGGCAAAGTTGGGGCTGAACGAACCCGAATCTGACGTGGACGCGGCGTTTTACGCCGACACGCGTGGCGAGGCGATCTGGGACGCGCTGACCCTCTGGACGCTGCCGGTGGCGGGCATCCTCCTCGTCGTGAGCAACCCGTGGTGGGCCTACCTGGGGTTGGTGGGCGGCGGCATGTACCTCTACTTTGCGGGGCGGGGTCTGGTCGTTCGTGTGATCATGCGACGGCGCGGCATTCGCATCGGCAAGCCGGAAACGGTCACGCTGTTCAACGCGATGCTGACCCTGTGGGGCCTGCTGGCCATCGTCACCATCATCATGGCGGTGGGGGCTCTGCCTGCCTCATAATTGCTCGACCGAGCTCTGCGTAGACCACAGTCCACGCGTTGTTACTGGATGTGCTGGACTGTTGTCCAGCGCGAGCAGAGATCGGTGGAGCTGCTAGGGTTCTTGTCTGCTGAGTGGCGCTTTGTGCCATGGATGAACTCGGAATGACAATGTAAGCTGAGATTCCCAAGGCGTATACAT
>JASFHU010000493.1:0-4403 GCA_050123055.1 Anaerolineae bacterium | reverse complement strand
CCCGTTTCAGCGCCCGGTACAGCTCCATCATCGGCCCATCGCTCGGGATCATGCGTACGCCATGGCGAGTTCGAAGCCCCAGAATGTACTGGAAAAGTCTCTCAGGCTGAATGTGCTCGACCGCTCCCGAGATCCGAATGCCAAAGGTCAGAGGAATCTGCGCCATAATGTCCACGTTGCCAAAGTGGGCCGAGATCAAGATGGCGCCCTTTCCCTGCGCCAGCGCCTCATCCATGTGTTCCCGACCCTCAACCTGCGTGATGGCCGCGATTTCGTCCAGAGAAAGACGGCTCAACCGGAACAGGTCATAGTGACCCTTCATGATGTTCACGCAGGCCCGGTGTACCGTGGCCTCTAGCTGCTCCTCGCTGGTCTCCGGGCCCAGCACATGGCCCAGGTTGTGTCTGAGAATACGCCTGAATTGGGGAGAAAGAGCATAGTACAACGGGCCAGCCCAGCGCGCCAGCCGGTAGCCAACCCGCGGCGGCAGCGGACCTGCCAATGCGCCGATAGCCCGATATACTCCGTAGGTCAGGAACCCGCCCACCGAATCCTTCCACTCCTCCTTTTGACCGCGTGCATCTTACCCCAAAAGGCCCTCACTGTCAAGCTTGCCAAGGGTACGGTTTTGTGCTAAAGTGTTGCCGTGGGGCAGCAGAACTGAGAGGACACATCACTGGCGCCCATTGGCTTCTGTTTCTACCTGCGGAGGAAGCACAGACCATGCAACTAGCCGTCTCCCATCCCTGGGATCTCTCGGTCAGCGAGGCCAGGGCCCTCCAGCCTCGACTGGCGGAAAAGGTCGTGGCCGAAACCACTTTCGACCCCTCGGCGGTGCGGACGGTGGCGGGGGTGGATGTGGGGTTTCGTGACGACGTTGCCCAGGCAGCCGTCGTGGTGCTCGGCTTCCCAGATCTGAAGCCGCTGGACTATGCCCTTGGCACGGCGCCCGTCACCTTCCCCTACGTGCCCGGCTTGCTTACCTTCCGCGAAGGCCCCAGCGTGCTGGATGCCCTCGAAAAGCTGACCGTATGGCCCGACCTCTTTGTCTTTGATGGTCATGGGCTGGCACATCCTTTGCGCATAGGATTGGCCGCCCACATGGGTGTCATCCTCGATCGTGCCAGCATCGGCTGCGCCAAGTCGCGGCTCACCGGCAGCCACGACGAGCCGGGCCAGGCTGTGGGAGACTGGGTTCCCCTGCGAGATCGTGACGAGATCATCGGTGCCGTCGTTCGCAGCCGGGCCAATGTGAAACCTCTGTACGTATCGGTCGGCCACCGGGTCGATCTCCAAACTTCCATCGATCTTGTCCTGCGTTGCACGGGTGGCTATCGTCTGCCTGAGACCACCCGCTACGCCCACAGGGTGGCCGGTGGGGCCAGCCTGGAGATCGAGACAACCAGTGCCCAACTTCCCCTCGGAGACTGGCATGAGTCTTGAGAACCGCATCAACGATGCCGTTGAACTGATCCGCCACTCCCGCTATATGGTCGCCTTTACCGGCGCGGGCCATAGCACCGCATCCGGAATCCCAGACTTTCGCAGCCCCGATTCAGGGGTATGGGAGCGGCACAATCCCATGCTCGTTGCCTCCATCTGGTCCTTTCGCTTGAACCCCAAGTCCTTCTTTGACTGGATCCGGCCCCTGGCCAACACCCTCCTCAACGCCCGACCCAATCCCGCCCACGTCGCCCTGTCCGACCTGGAACAGATGGGCTATCTCAAAACCATCGTCACCCAGAATATCGACAATCTCCATCAAAAGGCCGGCTCGCGCCATGTGCTGGAGCTCCACGGCCACCTGCGCCAGGCGACCTGCATTCGCTGTTACACAGAAGTGGACGTTGATCCCGCTGTCGAGCAGTTCATTCACGAGGGCAAGGTTCCTCGTTGCGAGTGTGGCGGCGTGCTCAAACCCAACGTCATCCTCTTTGGCGAGGAGCTGCCCATCCATGTCTTCAACCAGGCCATCGACGAGGCCCGTCGCTGCGACCTGGTCCTGGTGGCCGGATCGTCCCTGGTGGTCACCCCTGCTGCCGACATCCCCTTCCGGGCTGTCGATAGCGGCGCCCGGTCGATCATCGTCAACTTCCAACCCACCGCCTTCGACCCACGCGCCGACATCGTCATCCACGATGACGTGGCCACCGTCCTGCCCCGAATTGTCCAGGCTCTGGAAGCCACGGCCGCCCGATGACCATCCATGTCCGATCCCTCGTCCCCGCGAAGAGCATCACCCGTCAAGGAGGACTGTATGGACTTTGCCCCTATGCGCGAGCTATTTCCTGTCACCCAACACTACGCCTATCTGAACCACGCCTCGGTCGCTCCCCTGCCCCAACCCGTCGTCGAGGCGATGACCCGCTACCTGACCGGGCGTGGGCTGCATGGCAGCGAGGCCCTCGTTGACAAGGATGCCGACGCCGAGCGCATCCGAAAGCTGGTCGGCCGTTTCATCGGCGCCCACCGCGACGAGATCGTCTTCACCAGCAGCATCTCCCACAGCCTCAATATCGTCGCCGCCGGCCTAGATTGGCAGCCGGGTGACAATCTCATCTGTGCCGAGGGCGAGTTCGTCGCCAACGTCTACCCCTGGACCAACCTGCGCCGCCGCGGGGTCGACGTCCGCTTTGCTCCCGCCCGCCACAACCGAATCCTGGTCGACGAGGTGGCAGCCCTGATGGACCGCCGTACCCGCCTGGTCGCCATCAGCTTTGTCGAGTTCGGCACCGGCTACCGCAACGACCTCGACGCCCTAGCCGATCTCTGTCACCAACGGGGCGCCTACCTGTGCGTCGACGCCATCCAGGGGCTGGGCGCCCTCCAATTTAGCCTGAACCAGACGCCGGTCGATTTTCTAGCCGGCCACGGTGCCAAGTGGATGCTCGGGCCCATCGGCGCCGCTTTTCTCTTTGTGCGCCGCCACCTGTTGGCCAAGCTCGACCCGGTCATGACCGGCTGGCGCGCCGTTGTGGATCGCGATGACTACTTCTGTTACGATTCCCCCCTCCGCGAGGGGGGCGAGCGGTTCGAGCCCGGTTCCCTCAACTCCGTCGGCCTGATGGGCCTAGAGGCGGCCATCGAGCTCCTCCTGTCGGTCGGCCTGGCGGACATCGAGGACCGCATCCTGGACCTCAACGACTACCTTGTTGCCGGGCTGCAAGCCCGCGGCTGCACCATCACCACGCCCCTCGCCCACCGGCGCGAGCGGTCAGGCATCATCTGCTTCCGCCATCCCCAACTGGAGCCCGCGGCACTGGCCAAAAGACTGCACGCCGCCAGGGTCCTCGTCTCCCTGCGCGGCGACGTGATCCGCGTCTCGCCCCACTTTTACAGCAACGAGCAGGATCTGGATCGGCTGCTGGACGTCTTGGCCGCCCGCTGATGCAAGCCTACGGCCAGGCATTCGCCCGGGTATATAACAAGCGCTGGACCCTTTTTGCCCACCGCGTGGCGCCCCTCATCGCCGACTTTTGCGCCAGCACACCCATCGGCCAGGCCAACTGCTCCGTCCTCGATCTCTGCTGCGGCACCGGCCAACTGGCCCTCGCCCTCCTGGATCGCGGCTACACTGTGACCGGGATCGACTTATCGACTCACATGCTCCAGTACGCCAGCGAGAACGCCAGTGCCTACGTCGCAGACGGCCGGGCGCGCTTCATCCAGGCCGACGCAGCCGACTTTACCCTGGACGACCAGTTCGGCCTCGTCGTCTCCACTTTCGACGCCCTCAACCACCTCGAAAGCCAGGCCGCCCTACAGAGCTGTTTCCGGTCCGTCTTTCGCGTGCTCGCCGATGGCGGCTATTTTGTCTTTGACCTGAACACCCGCGCCGGCCTGCTACGCTGGAACAACATCAGCGTCGACGATAATGAGGAGGCCATGATCGTCACCCGCGGCTTCTACAGTGGTCAGGGCAGCCGGGCCTATACGAGGGTCTCAGGGTTCATCCGCCTGCCCAACGGCCTCTATGAGCGCTTCGAGGAGACCGTGTACAACACCGTCTTTGACATGGCCTGGGTACAGGCTGAGCTACTCAGGACCGGCTGGCAAAGCGCCCACTGCGCCCGAATCGACGATCTGACGACCCCCATTGCCGAGCCAGAGCAGGAGGGACGGGTCTTTTTTGTCGCCCTCAAGTGACCCGTACCTGGTACACGGCGGCACAAGTGGTTCTCTGGTTCGTAGTAACGACTTGTGGTTATTGACGCATTGTTTGGGTAATAAGCGTGAGTGTTTGTAGTAACGACTTTAGTCGTTTTCTTTCAGATGTCAAAGTTCATCAGTCGTTCTTTCGCTGGCTAAGCGACTGGCGTCTGACCTTTGGTCGGCGGCTACTACAAACCGTTGGCTTACTTCTGCCTCAGAGCACTAGCCACAGGCGTTTGCCCGGACAAGCC
>JASFHU010000492.1:0-4409 GCA_050123055.1 Anaerolineae bacterium | reverse complement strand
CCCTTTGATGCGTTCCTAGGCCGCCGCCTGGGACCGCTGGCGCCCTACCTGAAGACCTATCGCGCTTCGGGCCGGCTGATCCTGCTCTTGGACGGCCTCAACGAGATGCCGCAGGCCGACTATGCCGAGCGGGTGGGGCGCATCCAGAAGGTCCTAGACCACTGGCCTGAAGAGATGGTGGTGGTCACCTGCCGGGAATTGGACTATGTGGAAGAGCTGGAGGGGCTGCAAAGGGTCGAGGTCTCGCCCTTGGACGAGGCACGCATCCGCACCTTCCTGCACAACTACCTGGGCGAGACGGCCGGGGAGCGCCTGTTCCGGGCAATGGTCGGTGAGGAGCCACCGGCCTTGCTGGCGTTAGGACGGAACCCCTATCTGTTGCTGATGACCACCCAGGTGTACGTGGGTTCTGGGGAGCGGCTGCCGGCCAATCGCGCCCGCCTCTTTGCCGATTTCGTCGACACCCTCCTGGCACGGGAGAAGGAGCGGCATCCAGAGCGTTGGCTGCCGGCCGAGCGGCAGGTGGATGCCCTTGCCGCACTGGCCTATGCCATGCAGGTTGAAGGCGGGCGCGGGACCACCGTGGAGCGACCGTGGGCCGCAAACCTGCTGCGCCAGGCCGTGCCGGAGCTGGACGCGGAGCAACTCCTGTACCTGGCGACCAGCGCCACGCTGCTGGACGCGGACGAGGCGAGCTCTCGCTTCTACCACCAATTGCTGCAAGAGTTCTTTGCTGCCCGCGAGCTGGGACGGCGGTTCGCCGCCGGTCAAGCCATGAGCCGTTACTGGCCGGGGGGTCACTGGTGGGAACCGTCGGGCTGGGAGGAGACGACCATCCTCCTGGCGGGCCTGGAGCCTGATGCCTCGAAACTGCTGGCGGAACTATCCAGCGCCAACCCGGTGGTCGCCGCTCGCTGCCTGGTGGAAGGTGATGCCCAGGTCGATGAGGGGACACGGGCCTATATTATTGGCGCTTTGATCGACAGCATGACGGATGCCCAAACACCGCCCGTGGCTCGTGCTCAGGCCGGCGATGCCCTGGCCCTCGTCGGCGACCCTCGCCCCGGCGTGATGACGATGGAGGGCATGCCGTTCTGCTACGTTCCGCCCGGGCCATTCTGGATGGGCGAGGGAGAGGCAGAACACCTGAATAAGGAACTGGACTATTCCTACTGGATGGCGCGCTACCCGGTGACCAATGCCCAGTTCCAGGCCTTTGTCGATGCCGGTGGGTACCAGGAGCGGGCCCACTGGCCCGAGGCGGAGGAAGCCGGGTTCTGGCAGGGGGGTCTATTCAAGGGCAGGTATGATAAGGAAGCGCGCGATGGCCCCGTAGAGTATGGCGATCCGTTCAGCCTATCCAACCACCCGGTGGTGGGCGTGACCTGGTACGAGGCCCTGGCCTATTGTCGCTGGCTGGCCGGGTGTCTGCGCAAGGGGGGGCACCTGGCTGAGGGAAGGACGGTGAGCTTGCCCAGCGGGGCCGAGTGGGAAAAGGCAGCGCGGGGCGGGCTGGAGGTTCCAGAGCAGCCGATTATTACCCTGGCAGGAGAACGTGGTGATGTCCCCCTACGCAAGAGCCCCCATCCAAAGCAGGTTTACCCCTGGGGCGATGAAACTGCTCCGAACCGGGCCAATTACAGAGAGACAGGCATCGGTACGACGAGTGCCGTGGGCTGTTTTCCCGGTGGGGCGAGTCCCTACGGGGTGGAGGAGCTAAGTGGGAATGTCTGGGAATGGACGCGGAGTGTTTACAAGAGTTACCCCTACGATCCAAAAGATGGGCGAGAGAGTCTGAGGGCCGGTTTTGATGCCCCCCGGGTGTTGCATGGCGGGTCGTTCAGCAACATTCAGTGGATCGTCCGTTGCGCCTTCCGCTCCGGGAACGATCCGGACTTCAGGAACGGGTACTACGGCTTTCGGCTGTGCGTCGCGGCACGGCAGGAGTAGATTGTGTCCAGAGGGCACGGTGGAAGGTGCAAGGAAGCCACCAGGCCAACCGGCTTAGCGGAAGGGGAAACCCGACCGTGAACAGAGCATGTCGGTAAAGCGGAGTGAGGCGAAGCTGGCAAGCCAAGAAGCTACCGCAAGGAATTGCTGGACCACCACGTTGAAAACCCCCTTGACAACCGCGTCTCCCCGATGTATAGTCCAAATGAACCCGGTGGATCAGAGGTAATATGGCGGATTGGATTAGCGCCGAGGAGGCACAGGCGCTATCAGGGTACCACATCGACACAATCTATTTCCACTGCCGTCTTGAAGAGAGTTTTCGTGCGGAGAAGCGCGACGCATGGTGGATCGACCGGGAGTCTTTCCTGGAGTTTCTGAAACAGCAGAGGACAAGCGGGGACCGACGGTGGCGACGTGAGCATGACCAACCTCCTGGTGTTCACTAAAATCGGCCTAAAAAGTGTCCAATTTCATGGGGTCACTTCAGGTCTTAGAGGAGGATATCATATGCTGGAAGAAAACAAGGCCCTGGCGCACCATTGGTGGGAGGAGGTTTGGGCGAAGGGAAACCTGGATGCAGTGGATGAGCTTTGCTCGTCTGACCATGTCTTTTACGACCCTCGTGGCGGTGACCCCCTCGATCGGGAGGGGTACAAACAGGATGTGATGGACTGGTTCAACTCCTTCGTTGAGGTTGAAGCCGCTATCGAAGATATTGTCGCGGAAGGGGATAAGGTCGTGGTTCGCTGGACATGGAGCGGCACGCACGTTGCTGAGTTCTGGGGCGCCCCACCTACGAGCAAGCGCATTACGATGAGAGGGATCACCATCCTCCGCATAGTGGGTGGCAAGATCGTAGAAGAATGGGAAGAGATGGACCTCCTGGGCGCCGAGCGGCAGCTTGGTCGGTTTCCGTCGGAGTGAGGGGGTGAAGATGCTGAAAGAGCCAATATATCGTAAGGAGGTAACTTCTCAATAATCCGGGGGAAACCCCGGGAAAGACTTGGTGAGTCTCGCGTTTGCCATTCTGGCAAAGATGAGTACAATGGCGCAACTATGTTGGATAGGCTGAATCCCGTAGAACTGAGCAACATCCAAGATGAAAAGTTGAAGTGACCCATGAAATTGGACACTTTTTAGGCCGATTTTAGTGAACACCAGGAGGTTGGTCATGCTCACGTCGCCACCGTTCCTCGAACTCGGCTGGCGTGAGATAGCCCAGCGAGGAGTGGATGCGCTTGTGCAGGTAGACGTCGTTCAAGAACCGGCCCAGTTGGCAGACAGGCTCATCGGGTTTCGGGTGTGCGTTGCGGCACGGCAGGAGTAGATTGTGTCCAGAGGACACGGTGGGAAGGTGCAAGGAACCCACAAGTCCAATCGGCATGGCGGAAGAGGAAACCCGACCGTAAACAGAGCATGTCGGTAGAGCGGAGTGAGGTGAAGCTGGCAAGCCAGGAAGCTACCGTAAGGAACTGCTGGACCACGCATTAACTCCTGGACAACCGTTCTGCTTTGGTGTATACTCAAAATGAACCCGGTGGATCAGAGGTAATATGGCGGATTGGATTAGCGCCGAGGAGGCAGAGGCGCTGTCAGGGTACCATATCGACACAATCTATTCTCACTGCCGTCTTCAAGAGAGTTTCCGTGCGGAAAAGCGCGGCGCATGGTGGATCGACCGGGAGTCATTCCTGGAGTTTCTGGAGCAACAGAGGACAAGCGGGGACCGGAGGGAGGGACCGAGAGGGTAGACCCTCTCTCTTTTTCCCAAATACCTCTGATGGGGAAGGGATATTTTCATGAGGCACAACAAGATCCTGCTCGTTGCCGGCGCATCCGTGGCCACCGTCGCCCTCCTGGCCATGCTGGCCTACAACTTTCGCCACACCGGACAGCTCCTGGCCAGACACGTGGACCCGCCCGGATATGGCTATGGTGCGGCGGCCGGGATTGAATTGGGTGTCCTGGTCCTGGCGGTGGCCATCGGCACCAGGCAATGGCACTGAGGGTAAGAAGGGGCCTCGGGATCAGGTTCCCGGTGCACAGCAGCCAGGTGACCAGCAGCTCAACCGGTCAGGGAAGACGGTCACCCAGCCAGCGCACATCCAAGCCGGTACCAGCCAGGCGCCGGATCAGCGCCTCGTCGGCTGTGACCAGCGGCAGTGTCAGCTTTTGCGCCAGCGCCACATAGGCCGCATCGTACGCGGTCGCGCCGTGCTCCAGGGCCAACATCAGGGCAGTCTCCGCCAGGCCGGCCGTCGAAGCGACCTGCAATGGCAGCCGGACCAGGTCGGCCACGTCCTGCCGTGCCGCTTCGGGCGAGTATCCGAAGCGGCGCACATACTTCCACAGCACGTTTGTGCACTCGACGTAGAATAGGTCTGGCACGTACAGGCGCGCCGGCGGCGTGGCGGTCAGCGAGGCAAAAAGGATGTCCGCCTGGTCGGCCAACGGCT